>JBFJOD010000012.1:0-38225 GCA_041617795.1 Gemmatimonadota bacterium
CTTCAGCTCCGCGGAAGGCTCGCCGTTCAATCAGATCCAGGGATGGTTGCGGCGCTGGAGCGAGAACCATCGAAGACTGAACCCGATCATTAGGACAACTCCCGCTTTGGCCGAAATCGATCCGCTCTCGCGAAACCTGCAAGTCATCGCCGACCTGGGCCAGACCGCTCTGGCGCGGATTAGCGCCGAACGTACCACGCCGGAGTCGGTTCAGGTCGAGGAATTGCAAACGCTGACGGCGGCGGCGGAAGCGAAGGCCGAGCTGCTGATCATGATCGAGCCGGCGATCCGCAAGCTGATGGAGGTTGCCTACAACCGGTGAAGCTCACCCTCGTCATACTCGCTGCGGGCCTCTCGACGCGCTACGGTGGGCTGAAGCAGCTAGAGCCTGTTGGTCCCAGCGGCGCAGTGCTGTTCGACTACGGCATCTACGACGCAGTGCGCGCCGGGTTCTCTCGTTTCGTTCTGGTAGTCCGTCCCGAGATCGAGCCGCTTTTGCGGCAGCACATCGATGGACAATTCGGCGGTGAGCTGGAGGTTGAATACGCGGCGCAGCAGCTTGACGCGCTGCCCGCTGGGTTTGCGGTGCCGCCGGGCCGCCGAAAGCCATGGGGCACAGGCCACGCCGTCTTGGCCGTAAGGCGCTGGGTCGAAGAGCCCTTCGTCGTGATGAACGCCGATGATTTCTATGGGGCCGAGGCGTTTTCGCTGCTCGCCGGGCATCTGCGGAAGGTCAGCGGCACCGGCAAACTGGACTTTGCGGCGGCGGGTTACCGATTGCGCGATACGCTATCGCCGTCAGGCGGTGTGTCGCGAGCCGTCTGCGAGCTCGATGGTCACGGGTACCTCGAGCGGGTGACAGAGGTCAAGAACATCAGGGAGGATTTCGGGATCATCAGCGGCTCGACGCTGACAGGCCAGCCCTTGAAGCTGACGGGCGACGAGGTCATCTCGATGAATCTCTGGGCGGCCACGCCCGCCGCTTTCCCGTTGCTGGAAAGCCAGTTCATCGACTTTCTCGCTGAGACAGGTAGTGAACTGAACGCCGAGTTCTTGCTCAGCACCGCAGTGAACGATCTGATCGATCGCCGGCAGATCCGTGTGAAAGTGATCCCGACACCGGGTCCCTGGTTGGGAGTGACCTTCGCAGAGGACAGGTCGGTCGCGATCGAGAAGCTGAGACAGCTGGTCAGCGAGGGTAAATACCCCGACGCTCTCTCGGCGCCAGGCAAAAGCTCCGGCGAACGTCCTTAACTCACCCCGCCTGTGTAGCGTCCGCTGATCCGACCGTCCCGCCGCCTGACAACGAACATCGCTGCCCGCTGGGCCGGGAGGGTCAGCTCCACCGGGGTATTCGTCTCTCGGTGCGTGAAACGAACCTGGGTCGGACCTCCCAGTTCGGAGATGACCGCGTAATGGACGGCATGGCGGTAAATAGCGGGGTAGATAAGGACACCGGCGCTGGCCGGCTCGCCGGAGTGCGGCGTAGCGACCGAGAACACCGGCTTGAGGCCAGCGATGCTCAGCGCGTAGCGGTAGAGCGCTACCGTCGGCCCGTCTTGCTCTGCCAGTTCGATCGGAGTGGGACACCAGATCAGGGCACCGCGTCCCAGGGAACGCCGCACGATCTCCGCAACGCGACCCTCACCCGTCACGGCCTTCTGCAATCGCTGGATCTTGTCGCCTCGGAAACTCAAGCGGTGAGTAACGCCATCTACCTCCAACAGCTCCTCCTGAACCACTGGGGCGAGGCCGGCATCGATCCCCAAACGCCGCAAACGCTGTGTCGGTCTCCAGTGCGCGTCGAAGTCAATCGCCCCAGTGACCAGCAGAGTCGCGCCGGCGTTCGCCAGCTCGAGCAGTCGCCGCCAGGCCGCTTCGTCCAGAACCCGTGCTGACGGCACGATGATGAGCTTATGCTGAGATGCCAAACCGGCCAAGGCATACTCGCTGGCTGAGGCCATCGTCACGTTACAGCTGTAGTGCATGGCCCGGACGCAGCGCCGTGTCGCCTCGGTCGCGAAGTTGCGCACGGAGAACATGTGCGAGTGTGGCACTACCATCAGGACCGGTTCGGATTCACGAGTTCCAAGGTCGTTCAAGTGGCTGGCCGCGAATCGGGCTACAGTGCGAAACACGTGGAACTCGGGCTTGGCGGAACCGTCCGCCCGCAGCAGCCCGATAGCCGCTTCGTTGTCCGACGGCATGAAGGGGTTGGTGTTCCAGATCCATTCAATGAAACCGGCGGTATCGGACGCCAGCGCAAGGACCAGCTTCCGCTCGAGCAAGTCACGCGCCTCCTCTTCCGATCGCCAGGCGCTGCCATCGATCCGTTCGTAAAACATCACTCCCGTCTCGGAGATCAGATTGGGAACGTCGGGTGTCTTGGTGACGACACTGTCCCAAAGGAGGTCGTCGTTCATCCACCAGGTATGATTCGAGGTGAAATCGACCGAGGAGGCGTGAAACGCCGGTGCAGGCCGCTCGTAGGTGCCCCCCTCATCCTGGCCAACGGTAACGAGTTGCCGGGGGCTTCCAGCCGCCCGCAGAGTCGTAGCCAACTCTCGCGCCCAGACTGCGAACATCTCGTTCGCGAACAACCGGTAGTCCATCACCTTCAGTGGCCGATTGCTATCGAAGATGTTCCGGTCGCCGAACTCTTCGAGTCTTGGCAGATCGAGTGCTTCGTCGGGAAGCGTACGCCAGTGCTCGGCAAGGATGAGCGCGAGCTGCTCGTCGGAATCCGCGTCGTAGCGTTCGCGCAGCCAGCCGCGCCAAGCACGGATCTCGTGCTCGTCGTAGTTGGGTCGTGTCAACCACAGCCGTTCCGGCGAGCAGAACGAGGGTTCGTTGATCAGATCCCAAATCACGTCGCCCACATCGCGGTAACGACGTGCGATGATAGAGACGAACGTCTTCTGTGCGTCAACTGCCAGCGGATCGAGATAGGCGTTTTGGCCACCCCAGGCTTCCGGGATGAAGGCGAAGAAACTGAAGATCACCGGGATGTCATGGCGGCGTGCCGTCAGTATGAAGGCGTCCAGGGCCCGGAGCACGCCTTCGTTGAAGCTGCCCACCTCAGGCATATAGCGCTTCCAGCCCGTCCAGATCCCCGTGCGGATCATGTTGACGCCGGCCCGCTTCATCGCGGCGAAGTCGCGATCCCAGACGTGCGGGTTCGGCTCGAACAGGAAACGGCGATGCACGTCCGTCGCCATGTACGATGTGCCTGCGACGATGTAGGGCTTGCCGCCGCGTAACAGCGTGTGCTTGTCGGTCGTGAACCGAGGGGCCCCGGCCAGAAGTTCGCGGTCGAAGACCCAGAAGCCGGTCGTCGCTTCGAGCTTCGCAGTGCCCTCGGAGTCCGACGGCACCGTCGCTGTCACCCGGTAGAGACCCGGCACGAGACCATCCAGCGGCGATTCGAGGCTGACGCTGCCGGCGGCGCCATGCTCACCGCCGTGGAGCGACAGCAGCGTGGCCGCGATCAGTTGTTCGTCGTCATCGAAAACTTCGATGCGACACGACGTGCTGGAGGGAACCGTTGCCGCCGGTGTCCTGAGAACGATTTCGAACGTCGGCTGTTCTCCGTTGCGGTAGCAGGCAAGGGAAGGCCGAACGGTTAGAAGCTTTGAGCCAACGGCGGCATCGTCGATCAGGGCGGCGAGGGCGGTCGCCGAGATGCTGCCGGAAAAGCTGGCCAACTGCCAGCGACCGCCGGCAAACGGCCCCAGTAGCCGGTCGACGCGAACGATCGGGGCAGCGGCCGGTTGATCCTCGGGGCCGTCTATGTAGATGAGCGGTGTCAGCTCAGCCTCACGCAGCCCGTCCGAGCCATCTTCAGACGGTGTTTCAGGTGCCCGCGTCAGCCGGTAATACAGCGCGTAGGCGCTCTCGACAGTGATGTCACTCAGCGCACCGGGGGAGCGGAGCCCGTTGGAGGCCGCTTGTAACCGGCCAGTCTCAATGTGGTGGATCGGAAAGGCCTGAGTGATGCCGAGCGTTTTGTGGTACGCTGTCTGCCGGACCTCAGCGTGCCATCCTCCACGCCCCCAGCGAATAGGTACGGCAAAGGGCACACCTCCAAGATTGACGAAGTTTCCGCCGGCCTCGAGGTAAGGGAGGATGTGTGGCCACGCGTCTTTGGGGAACGCGGATCCGTACGGGTTCAGGAACACGTCGAAGATTGCCGGATCCAGTCGAGCCAGCTCAGAGACCGTTAGGCCGGTCGCATCGTATTCGGCGAGCGCTGAGTCGAGGCTCTGGCCGATCAGCTCGACCGGGTCGATGTGTGGGAAGCCCGGCTCGCGCAGAAACGCCACGCGGCTGTGCTGCTGTAGTCGCGGCGCGGGATTGGATTTGAGCAGTGCCCGCAGGGGCGGTGTGGCGCCACCGGCGAGGGCGGCGGCGCCCAAGCGCCGCAAGAAGCCTCGGCGGTCGAGAGTATTCGGCACGGCGGTCTAGAGTGGCGTGGTCAGTAGATGACGTCGCTCATCGTGCAGTTTGACGACCAGTTCACCGAAGAGAGTGTTGGCCCAGGCGAACCACGATCGTGTGAAGCGATACGGATCGTTACGATGAAACGACTCATGCATGAAACCGGTGCCGGCATGGGTCGCCTTCAGCATGCGCAGGCAGTGAAGGATCTCGGTATCGTCGGTGCTGGTCAAAGCACGCATCGTGATTCCCAGCGGCCAAATCATCTCGAGGCCAACGTGCGGGCCGCCGATGCCAGCGGCGGCACTCCCCTTGAAGAAGTAGGGGTTCTTTTCGCTCAGCACGAAGCGGCGCGTCGCCTGGTAGGTCGGGTCGTGAGCAGCGACCGCACCGAGGTAGGGGAGAGAGAGGAGACTGGGCACGTTAGCGTCGTCCATCAACAAGGCGTTTCCGAAACCGTCAACCTCATAAGCGAAGATCTCGCCGAATCCTGCGTGCTCGCGGATGGCGTACTCCCTTAGAGCTGTTGCGACCTCCTCAGCCAGGTCCCCGCACTCCTGCGCGAAGCTGGCATCAGCAATCTCCGTGGCAAACATCTCTTTCAACTGTAGCAGCGAAACCACCGCAAACAGGTTCGAGGGCACGAGGAAAGGATAGATGCAGGCATCGTCGGAAGGCCGGAACATCGAGTGAATGAGACCGACCGGCAGGGTCGGATTACCGTAACCGCCAAGCGGGACGGTATCGTAAGCCACGGCTGTGACGCGCTGGAACTTGTAAGGGCCGGGTCCCTGCTTTCGCTGTTGCTCACGGAATGTCTGGACGATCAGTCGGGCCGCCGATTGCCAATCTGTATGGAGAATGGAGGCATCGCCGGTGGTTTTCCAGTAGCCGTGCGCGAGGCGAATCGGATAGCAAAGCGAATCGATCTCCCACTTCCGTTCGTGTAGTTCCGGCTTCATCTCCGTGAGATCGGACTCCCAACCGCTGCCACTGGGTCCGTCATTGAAGGCGTTAGCGTATGGGTCGATCAAGATGCAGCGGGTCTGCCTGTTTACCACACCGGCCAGAAGCATTCTCAGCTTTCGGTCAGCTGCGGCCAGCGGTAGATAAGGCCACACTTGGGCGGTCGAGTCGCGCAGCCACATCGCCGGGATATCGCCGGTGATGACAAAGCCATCAGGGTGCCCGTCGACCAGCGAGTACCTGACCGTCGTGTCCAGGGTATTGGGGTAGCAGTTCTCGAACATCCAGGCCAGTTCGGGATCGGCGATATCTCGTTTCACTCGGGCAATCGTCGCCTCGACGGCTTCGCTAATGAAGTTGCGATCATCCTTGGGTGGCCGGCCCGTCGAATACGCCTGGGCTGCTATTGCGGACAATGGATGGCGGCCAAAACCGGCGGCCAAACCGGCGGCAGCGAAGCTCGTCGTGCGCAGCATGTCGCGTCGTGAAAGCATCAGGTTACTCGCTTGGCGATGGGTACAGCGTGCTCAGCGGGTCATCGATGGTGGCGCCGCAGCTTCGCTGGCCGCCCAGCTCCGGTTCGGCGTTGCCCCCATGATAAAGACCAGCGTGCCGCCGTTGGCGATTTCATCGTGTGTGATGTAGCAGCGATCCAGCGGCCGGCCATTCAACCGAGCAGTCTGGATGTACATGTTGGTTTCAGAGACTCCGGGTGCCTCGACGGTGAACTGACGGCCGCCTTCTAGCTGGATTGTGACGCGCTCGAAGCGTGGCGTGCCGATCACGTAGGTGCCGTCGGCCGGGTTAACAGGGTAGAGACCGATGGCGCTGAAGATGTACCAAGCCGATAACTGGCCGCAGTCTTCGTTTCCGGACAAACCCTCCGGTGTCGCGTTGTACAGACTGTCGATGATCTGGCGCACCCGCTCCTGAGTTTTCCAAGGTGCCCCGGCGTAAGCGTACAGGTAGGCGATGTGATGGCTGGGCTCGTTGCCGTGCGCGTACTGCCCGATCAGGCCACTTACGTCAGGCGGCGCGCTACCCTCCAGAATGGATGACTGGCTGAACAGCTCGTCCAGCTTGGCGACGAAAGCTTCACGTCCTCCCATGAGCTCGATCAAGCCCCTCACGTCGTGGGGAACAAACCATGAGTACTGCCAGGCGTTGCCTTCTGTGTAGTCGTCCTGGCGGTGAGAGGTGAACCGGGGTGAAAAAGGCTCCTTCCAGGAGCCGTCGGCGAGGCGCCCCCGCATGAATCCTGTGGACGGGTCGTACACGTTACGGTAGAATGTAGCTCTCTCGCTGAATGTATTAACGTCATCCTCTTCATTCAATTCGTCAGCCAGTTGAGCGATGCACCAGTCGTCGTAAGCGTACTCGAGGGTCTTCGAGACGGATTCGCGTTCCAAGTCGGCGGGCATGTACTTGAACGGCTGCACGGGACGCAGCTGGAACTCGGTTTGCACCGTGGACCCGTCGCTGTAGTTGAGAGTGACTACTGTTGGCTTGTCAATGTCGACGATGGGAGCGGTGACCAACAGGCTGTTATACCCGAATTGCAGTTTGATCTTTTCAGGTCGGCGGTCGTCGATTTGCACGGTCGCGTCAGTAGGGCTGGTTAAGTGCTCGAGATCGATCCGTACCAGTTGGCGGACGAGATCGAAGTCTGCGATCAACCCGTAGACGTTCTGAACGCTGAGCTTGGAACTTAACGCGTATTGAAACGTCATGTACCAGTCGCGAGTACCCGCTGCCTCACCTCTCACGCTGAGCTGCAGCGCCTCGCCCGGCTGCACCAAGTTCGCTGGCAGCGTGAGGAACATGAAGCCAAAAAGATCGTTGAACTGGTCGGTATGCGTCGCTCTGAACGACAGCGCTGCATCGTCGCGACCCCGAATCCGGAAGCTAGTGTCAGTCTCCAAAGGGGTTCGAAAGCTGAACCAGCGATCGCCGTTGACTAACAAATCGAATACGCGACCGTCCGCCGAGGCGTCGAGTCCAACTAGCCAGACGAAAGACATCATCTGCTCGCCGACTCCCTCGGGAACCGGGGCGGTGTTCCAGGTCACGGTGTCGAGGCCGTTCTCGGTTCGAACCAGTAATGCGCTGCGGGCATCGCGGTAGGGCGACTGATATGTGATGGTTTCGCCGGCAACCGATTCCGCGTAGCCGTTGATCAGCGTGCCAAAGGTCCGGAGTTGCCGTGCATCAATGGAAGCGACGCGCCGCATTTCGGACTCGGCATCCGTTTTCCGAGCCTCTTGCAGCGAGACCGGTGTCGGCATGCGATAATATCGCAATCCGTGAGCATCCTGATTGGCGCTTTCCTTCATCGCCTCCAACGCCAGTCGCGGATCTACTTCGGTCAAGCCCTTCAGCCACGCGTCAAGGATGACCGGCACCGAATGATATCCGATCATCGTGTTCGTCTCGTTGCCCGCCAGCGACCACACCGGTAGGAGACCGCTCTCTCGGTGGAACGCCATCATCGATTCCACAAAATCACTGACGCGCTCCGGCTGGACGAGCGTCAGGAGGGGATGTTCAGCGCGGAAGGTGTCCCAAAGGGAAAAGACCGAGTAGTTGGCGAATCCCGCCTGGTGAACTTCGCCGTCGGGTCCGCGATAGGAGCCGTCGTAGTCGCAGAACAGTTGTGGAGCTAGAAGCGCGTGGTAGAGAGCCGTGTACAAGACGATCTTGTCTTCACTGCTGGATGTCGAGATGCGGACGCGCGCCAGCGCTCGGTCCCACGCTTCCTGTGCCGCCAGCCGAACGATGTCGAAGTTCCAGTTTGGAAGCTCTTCGCGGAGATTCCGCTTCGCGCCTTCGACACTTACAGCGGAGATAGCGACCTTGGCGACGATGCTTTGCGCTGACTCGCTGCGGAACTGGAAGGTGCCTTTGACCTGAAGCCCCTTCAGCTCGCCGTGCCCGGCCGGTTCCGCCCATTCGGCTTCCAGCCAGTGAGAGGTGAACGGGCGCGAGAAGCTTGCGGCGAAGTAGAGCCGCTGATCCTTTGCCCAACCGGAAGACATACGGTAGCCGCTTATCAGGGTTGGGCTTTCCACCGTGATCATCGTATCGGTCGGGCGGTCCCAGTTGAGGGAATGGCCCAGGTCGACGACCAGCGAGGCGAATGCGTCGGATCGCGGGGCCGGGAAGAAATACCGGTGCATGCCGACACGTTCTGTGGCGGTCAATTCGACCGTAATCCCGGTGTCAAGCAAATCGACCGAGTAGTATCCGGGCGCCGCGCGCTCGGACTCGTGGGAGAACAGGCAGCTGGTGTCCCCGCTCGCAGGCCCTGACAGCAGCGTGGGCATGAAGAGAATGTCGTACATATCTCCAATGCCGGTGCCGCTCAGATGGGTGTGGCTGAAACCAGCGATCCGATCGCTGGACCAGTGGTAGCCCGAGGACCAGTCCCAACCGTCTACCCCGTTATCGGGACTGAGCTGCACCATACCGAAGGGGACCTGGACGCCCGGGTAGGTATGGCCGTGTGCGCCCGTGCCGATGAACGGGTCGACGTATTGCGTCAGGTCCTCATCCACATCCTGCGCCGCCGAGTGCAGGCGGGGCCAGATGCCGGGTACGGCCGCCAGGCCGGCTAGCGCGGCGCCACTGGCCTTCAGCATGTCGCGTCGGGAGATCATTCCGATCCGAGGCTTCTCGCTCATCGCGTCGAGAGCGGCGGCCGTGCTTGAGTGATCATGCAGGAGAATATGCGATTAGCGCGGGGGTGTGCAAATCTGGTGGCGCCGCTGGGTGTGGCGCCGGACTGCCAGCGGCAGTATTAAAGGACACCAAAACCGCCGGATTTCCGCCGGTGTTCTCCTGAACCTCTGATAGCCAAACACGCCGATGCAGCTTGTCAGCCTCGATTGGTGGGTCATCGCTCTGTACGGTGTCGTAGCGCTCGTGGTTGGACTGATGTTCGCGAAACGAGCAGGACAGGGTACCCAGGAGTTTTTCCTGTCCGGGCGCAAGGCACCCTGGTGGCTACTCGGCACGTCGATGGTCGCCACTACGTTCTCGACCGATACGCCGAATCTGGTGGCTGACATGGTCAGGAGCGGCGGTGTCAGCCAAAACTGGCTGTGGTGGGCGTTTCTGATTACCGGGATGTGCACGGTCTTCTTCTACGCCAAGCTCTGGCGGAGATCGGGGGCGTTCACCGATATCGGCTTCTACGAGCTGCGATATTCAGGCAAGATCGCCGCGTTCTTGCGCGGGTTCCGCGCACTTTACCTCGGCGTGTTCTTCAACGTAATGATCATGGCCGCGGTAACGCTGGCGGCTATCAAGATCGCTGGGGTACTGCTGGGGGTCGACAAGTACACTACGGTGCTCATCGCCGGCACTGTCACGGTTATCTACTCGGCCACGTCGGGGCTCTGGGGTGTCGTGGTGACGGACCTCCTGCTGTTCGTCATCGCGATGATCGGATCGCTGGCCGCCGCGTACTTCGCCGTACAGGTGCCGGAGGTGGGTGGGCTGACGGGGCTGTTCTCGCATTCCGCCTTGGAGGGCAAGCTATCGTTTCTACCTGATTTCTCCGATTGGCGGACCGCGGCGGCCGTTTTCGTTGTCCCAGTCGCTATTCAGTGGTGGAGCACCTGGTACCCAGGTGCCGAGCCCGGTGGCGGCGGCTACGTCGCGCAGCGGATGCTGGCAGCGCGTAACGAGCGGGATGCGCTGCGCGCCACCTTATGGTTCAACATCGCTCACTACGCGCTGAGACCGTGGCCGTGGATCGTTGTGGCACTCGCTTCCCTGGTGGTATATCCTGACCTCGCCTCGATCACGGCACGCTTCCCAGGTCTGGATCCGTCGATCGTCCGTAGCGACTTGGCTTACCCGGCGATGCTGGTCTTCCTGCCCCGCGGCCTGCTCGGCCTCGTCGTTGCTTCCCTCGCCGCCGCCTATATGTCGACGATCAGTACGCACCTCAACTGGGGCGCTTCTTACATCGTCGATGATTTCTATCGAAGGTTCGTTGCTGGCAATCGCCCCGAGCGCCACTACGTAGCCGTAGGTCGGGCTTCCACCGTAGTGCTGATCGTTCTGGCCGGCGCCGTCTCGCTCTGGCTGGAGAACGCGCTGCAGGCGTTCCAGATCCTCTTGCAGGTTGGGGCCGGAACAGGTCTGATCTTCCTGCTCCGCTGGTTCTGGTGGCGCGTGAACGCTTGGGGCGAATTAGCGGCGATGGTAATCTCGTTCTTCGTCGCGATCTACTTCCAATTCATCCACCAAATCCTGGGGTTCGCGCCGCTGCATTCCTCGGTCATGCTTTTGGCCGGTGTTGCGATTACAACGGTGGGATGGCTGGCCGTGACCGTTCTGACTCCCGCCACCGACCGGGCAACGCTGCAGGCGTTCTACGACCGCATTCGGCCGCTGCCTGCGGGCTGGCGCGCTGCCGTTCAAACGACGGCAACGGAGGGCAGTTTCACCGCAGCCTTGTTGTCATGGTTCCTGGGCTGCGTGGTGGTCTATGCAGCGTTGTTCGGCACGGGCTACTTCCTGTATGGAATGCCGGCCTTGGGTGCTTTGTGCTTCATGCTGGTGGCCTTCGCCGCCGTCGGGATCTTCAAAAAGCTACCGCAGGTCGGTCTGACCTAGGTTAGTTTCACTTCGATTTCCTGCGCGCGAATCGCAACCCGGACCATGTTTGGTCGATTGCACAGATCTTGTAGTCGACCAGACCCACGGCGAGGCCGGACTTGCGCACGATAGTCTCGGATACATCCGTAGTGACACCCGATGCTTTCTTCGGCCAGGCAACCCAAAGACCGCCCTTGCCCGTCAGTCCACCCAGTCGTTCGATGCGACGGTCGAGCTCTTTTCGCGACCTCACGAACCAGATGACCAGGTCGGGCTTGCCGCGCGCCTGGTGTCTCAATGTTACGCCATCTGGTAACGCACCGAGTGTTTCCTCGAAGCCCTGTGGCGCTCCAAGCAGCGCGACCACGGTGCCTGGCTTGATTCCGAGTTTCCTGGGCAGCGGTGTGCCAGAGTAGCCGGCTAGCTGTGACTTGAAGGCTACAGGGTCCTCTGGGGGGTTGGCGATCGCGCCTTTCAGCGACCCGCGAATCCGGCTCCAAGTGGTATAGACCGCGTCCGGCAACATCTTCTTGATTCCGGCGACCTTCTTCGGCTCACCGGCAACGAAGACCAGCGGTACCCTCCGGGTGCTCTTCTGGTGGCGGACGGTGATCCCGATGTCGCGTCCCTGGGCTGGAAGCCGGGATAGGTCGATCACCACAGCGTCCGGGGGGTCTTGCCGCAGCTGGCGCAGGGTGGCGTTGGTCGGGAGTACGTAATCGACCTTGTAGCCGGCAGCTCGAAGCGTCGCCACGTGTTCGGTGGCCTCGCCGGCGTTCCAGTGGATCAAGCGGACGCGCCGGCGCTTGGTGGCATGTGCCATTTACTCTCACCTCGCAAGTCGCTGCTGGTGAACACGGAAACCAGTCAGTCTATTATCATAAAGCGCTGACGGAGGCGCCTCCCGCCGGGTCGGCCACGAACACCTGATCTTCAAGTCGGCCTTCGATCGAACGGTCCTTGTAGAAACGGTCGGCGAAAGCTTTGATGATACGTTTTTCGCGTTTGGCGGAGCAAAGTACGACTACACAACCTCCCAACCCGGCTCCCGTCAGCCGGGCACCTGCGGCACCGGCACGAATAGAGAGATCGACGAGTTCATCGAGCTCTGGGCAACTCACTTCGTAATCTTGGGCCAGACTTTGGTGAGATTCCTTCATTAGCTGTCCGAATCCCTTCAGATCATGTCCGACCAAGCAACGTTCCGCCTGCTGGACGCGCTGGGCCTCGGTCACGACGTGCCTGAAACGCCGGAAGGATTTTTCATCGAGCGCTTTTTTGGCAACGCGTAGCAAATCAGCCGGGCGTCGCTCTCTCAGCAAAGAGACATAAGAGACGTCCTCTTTGGTTTGCGGCAGGGTGTTCTTTGTTGCGGCGAGCGCTTTCCGGCACTCGCGGGTGCGTGCGTTGTAGACGTCGCGAACCTTACCCGACTTCTCGGCTCGGACCAGGCTGTAAGCGATGATGAAGCTCCAGTCAGGTGCGATAGGGTGCGCAGTCAGCCGCAGCGGATTAAAGTCGATGCGGCTGGCCGAGCCTCGGCGGGCGGCCAGGCAGATGGCCTGGTCCATTCCGCCGCCGCGCGTGCCGACGTATTGCTCAGCTTCGGCCAGCAACTCAGCCAGGGCCATCCGCTCGATCCAGATGTCATTGGCATGCAAGATGGTCAAAGCGCTGGCGACGACGAGGGCCGACGACGAGCTGAGCCCCGCGGCGACGGGAATGTCAGAGTGGACGACAGCGTCGAAGCCTTCCAGGGAACCGTGTGCATTTGCCAGTGCTTGCCCCGCCGCTTTGACATAGTTACCCCAATCACCATCCGAGTACGGCTCGATCTCCGCACTCAGCTCAAACTCGCGCTGGGAATAGCGCGCGTCGGTACTGGCGAAGCGGATGGTCGCATCGCCCCTCTCCCTGTACGCGACGGCCACGTGACGCTGCAGCGCCATTGGCAGGACGGAGAGGCCATTGTAGTCGATGTGGTCTCCCATCAGGTTGACGCGCCCGGGAGCCCGCACCACGTGGGTCGGGCCCGGCGAGCCGAATCGCTCGGCGAAGGCTTCGCTCAGCTGCTCGAGATGGGCGTTGTGCTGCGTGTCCGTCGTGATGCTCCTCGGTTGGCGATCGGTCTTGCTACCCGAAACTCTCAGAAGTCATCGCTTGTGGCAAACGCACTTTGCCTCGTGACCCATCTTCCGCGTGTGAAATCGGGAAACGGTACGGGCTTTCCGCCGGAAGCGATCGACTGCTCGGACAGCGGGCTGATGACGCTCCAGGCCGCCGCATCGTAAACGTCGATGGGTGGAGCGATCTTCCGCTTTACGGATTCGATGAACGCGTTGACGACGAAGAAGTCCATACCGCCATGGCCCGATCCGGCGGCTACGGACTCGTAGCGCTTCCAGAGCGGGTGATCGAACTCCTGCTGGTACGTGTCGAAAGGTTCCCAGCGGTGGGGTTCCGGGCTCTTGCCTTCCAAATAGATCGATCGGTTGTCGACCATCCACAGACCGCGCGTGCCCTGTACGCGGAAGTTCAGAGAGTACGGCCGTGGCAGGTTCGTATCGTGACTGACGAGGATCGTCTCGCCGTTGGCGGTCTTGATGAGCGTTGTAACAATGTCGCCTAACGCGAATTCGATTCGCGCGTTCGGATGGTCTTCTCCACCCCGGTCGACGACGTAGTTGTGCAAGCCGCGGCTCTTGGTAGCCGTCGATGTTAGTGTAACAAACCGGTTGCCGTAATTGATGTCCAGGTACTTGGCGATCGGGCCGACGCCATGCGTCGGGTAGACATCGCCGTTCCGATGTATAGAGTGCTCGGTTCGCCAAACGGCCTCGTCTTTGCCTTTCGTTCCGTATTCGACCCCAGGCTGAAACTTGATCGCGCGTAGATCGTGCTGGTACCCGCACTGGCAGTGGATCAGTTCACCAAATAAACCTTGGCGGACCATGTTGAGGACCGCCATGACGTCGCGCCGGTAACAGACGTTCTCCAACATCATGCAAGGCATGCCGGTCTGTTCCGAAGTGTTAACCAGATCCCAGCACTCTTCTAGCGTCACAGCAGCTGGAACTTCCGTAGCCGCTGCCTTTCCGGCCTTCATCGCAGCGACCGCCATAGGCGTGTGCCAGAGCCAGGGTGTGGCGATGATCACGGCGTCGATGTCATCCCGTTTCACCAGATTCAGAAAGTCGGTCTCGCCTTCGCTGAAACCCTTCGGCGTGTTGCCGTGCGACTCCTTCACCATCTGAGTGGCCCGCTCGACTTTCTCGGCTACGACATCGCACACGGCTTTGACCTCCGTGTCATCCCGGCGCAGGGCCAGCCCGAGCAGCGAAGTGCCACGGAGTCCTACGCCAATGAAGCCGAGCCGGAGTTTCCGGCCGGGCGGCTCATCGCCGGCTTTGAGGGCTCCCGGCCACACGGAGAGGCCGATGGCGGCGCCGGCACCGGCTTTCAGGAGGTCGCGTCTTCGTATCGGTGTCATGGTTCCTGGCCTCTCAGTGCTCAATCGCTGACGTTGGCTCCGGCCGAACGGTCCGGCGGGGACTCTTCTATGCTAGGAAAACTTAGATGCTGGCCACGAAGACACCAGCGGGCAGCCGAATGCGCTCGGCGAGCCCCGCGTCCGACTGCCTGGCCCCGGCTGCTTGCGGGTACCCACGATGTGACTTCCGCCCGCCTCCGGTTGTCAGAGAGTACGAATTCCAGTGCTGCAAATTCGAGTGACCGTGAAGGCTGGAGCGAGCGAATCAGCCCGTTCTGCTGGCAACGGGGCAATGGAATCACTCAACTGGATGGAGGGACTATGAGAAAGAGCACACCTATCGTAGTGGCGGCGTTGCTGCTCGTGTTTGGCTGCCGTGGGGAAGATGCGGGCCAGGCCGCCTCGGCAGGGGAGCAGGCCGCCGGCGAGTTAGTCGAGCGGGCATCCGAAACGATGGAAGCGGGCCGTGACGTCGCTGCCGAGTTGCAGAGTCTTCTGCGCAACCGGTTCGGTGAGCGGATCAGCGATCTGCAAGTCGGGATCAAGGATGGCACCGTGACGCTGTCGGGCGTCTGCGATTCCGAGGCGACCCGGGAAGCGGCGCTGACGCTTGCCAGCAACTTCGGCAGCGTCGCGAATGTGAGCCACGACAACCTTACCGTTCGTTCCGCTGGCGAGCCGCCGGCGAAGTCGGGCCCTCAGCCGGCAGCGGAGACGGCAAGTCAGCCGACAAAGGCTTCGGCTTCAAAGCCGGCAAGCGAGCCGAAGACGGAGAGTTCGGAAACCTATGTCGTTCAGGCTGGTGATTGGCTGTCTAAGATCGCCCAGAAGTACTACGGCGATAAGATGGAATACGCGGTGATCGCAGAGGCGAACCGCAACATCGTGCGAAATCCGGATCTCATCTATCCGGGCCAGTCCCT
This sequence comes from Gemmatimonadota bacterium, assembly GCA_041617795.1. Classification (GTDB taxonomy): domain Bacteria; phylum Gemmatimonadota; class Gemmatimonadetes; order Palauibacterales; family KS3-K002; genus JBFJOD01. The sequence continues at coordinate 15,424 of JBFJOD010000012.1, forward strand.
GCGCATTCCCAAGCGTTAAGCACAGTCCTCTCAGTAGGTCTGGCAACAAGATCAAGCGAGGCGCCTGGGAATCCCCCGGGCGCCTCCGCTTTTCGCTGGGCAGCAATTCGACTCCGCCCACCACAAATACGCGTGACTTAGCTATATTCGTGAGCCGGCCTAAAGCCTGAGTTGACGGAGGTCTAATGAACAAGCAGCAGCCCGTGCTGAATGCGGAAAGAGTGGGCACGGTGGCGAGGGTGATCCACGGGGCAATAGTCGGCGGTCTCGCTGTCGCCTTCGCCGTGTTCCTCTACCTTCAAGGTCGCGCGTCGCTGGAGTTCCCCGATCAGGCGAGTAATCTGCTGCGCCTGATTGGATACGCGATTCTTGCGTCGGCGGTGTTGGTCAGCCTGGTGGTTCGCGGCCGGATAACGCCTCCTGGCTCCGGCGAAGCCGTCAACGAGTGGTGGACGGTGAACCTGGAGAAGGCGGTCGTCTGCTGGGCGCTGGCCGAGGGGGGTGGGTTGGCGGCCCTGATCCTCGGCTGGGTGATCGGGGATACGACGTTGCTGGCGCTGGGAACGGCGGTGGGGCTGGCGCTGCTCTTCGTCGCCCGCCCGGGACGCCTGCAAGCCCGGACATGAGGCGGCTCCAACCTTTACTGCCACCAGACTATCTCAATCGGGTGGAAGGCGGCGTGGCTAGCCCTGGAGAGTACCGAATCTGAGGCAGGAGCAGGAGTTACGGCTGGTGGATGCGGATGACGCGGTACTCGCTGCCGCGGGTGATACGCGTGCGTTCGAGCGTCTGTACCGCCGGCACGTCGCCCGGATCCACAGTCTGGCCCGGCGGATGATCGGGCCCGAACTAGCGGACGAGGTCACTCAGGATGTGTTCGTCAGGGTCTGGGAGAAGGTGGGCACTTTCAGGGGTGCAGCGGCTTTTAGTACATGGCTTCATCGCGTAGCCGTAAACCTGATTCTGGGTCGCCGCAAGAAGTTAGGGATACGTCGAGAGCGCTTTGTGGAAGGTGAGAAACTGATCGGGCGCATGGCTTCGAGCCCGCGGAGTGCGGAGACGGCGATAGACTTTGAAACAGCAATGGAGTACTTGCCCGACGGGGCTCAGCAAGTGTTCGTGCTTCATGATATCGAAGGGTACAAACATAACGAGATCGCGGAGTTGTTGGGGATCAGTGCCGGGACATCAAAATCACAGCTTCACCGGGCGCGGATGATCCTCCGCGACCACCTGGATCGCTGAAGGGATGGCGAGATGAGCGATCGCTGGACCGATAGACTGTCCGAGTACCTGGACGGTGAGCTGAGTGGCGCGGAGCAACGCGAGCTGGATGCACATCTAGCCGCCTGTGATGAGTGCGCTGTAACTCTGGCTCAGCTCCGGCAGGTAGTCGCCCGGGCGCAGGCCTTGGAGGACCGGCCGCCGGCGACGGATCTGTGGGCCGGGATAAGCCAGCGGATTGGCGCTGCGGCGGTCAGCGAATTCGCGGCGAAGCGGCGCGACAAATCCACGCGGCTACATCAGCGGCGTCTGTCTTTCTCGCTGCCGCAGCTGGCGGCGGCGAGCATCGCTTTGATGATGGTGTCGGGCGGTACCGCCTGGTTGGCCTCAAGGGCAAGCGGTCCGGCCGGCGATGGTGCGGGACTGTCAACGGCGGTTGAGACGCCGTTCGCGGTGCTGCAGCCGATGCCTGCGCTTGCGGTTGGCTACGATGCGGCGATTGCCGATTTGGAACGTGTGATCAGTGAGCGTCGTGATCAACTCGATACGGCGACCGTTCGTTTGATCGAGCAGAACCTATTGACGATTGATCGTGCCATCACTCAGGCCCAGCAAGCATTGTCTCGAGACCCGGCCAGTACGTACCTGAACGAGCACCTCACCGCGACGATGCAGCAGAAGTTGAACTTCTTGCGGCAAGCCGCGCGTATGGCCGGTGCTGTGAGTTAACTACGGAGATCGAGTAAGATGTTTACCGAGCTGCTAGTGGGAACGCTGATGGCGGTTGCGTCACCACAGGACCAGGGTGAGCGCGCCGATGGGTGGGACATCGGCATCGAGATCCCGAGCGTGGAAGTGCAGATCCCGGCGATCGAGATACCCAGCTTCGACATTGAGGTGCCCGGCTTCGCCATCGTCGTTCCCGGGTTCGCCTACGACGGATTCGAGTTGGCTAACTTCAGCATAGAGATCCCGGAACTCGATATCCCCTCACTCTACATCGCTGTCGGCGATTGGCAGGACTGGGAAGTGCGGCATGTCCAGGACACCGAAATCGATACGACGTTCTCGGTGAATCCGAAGGCGCAATTGGCGATTCGTAACCATGCCGGCGTCATCAACATCCAGACGTGGCAACGAAACCAGATTCGGCTCAAGGCCAGGCATTCCAGCGACGACAAGATCAAGGTCTTCCAATCGGAGTCTTCGGTAAGTATTAAGTCGCAGAGCCGCCATGGTCATCCGGACGAGGTCGATTACGAGCTGACGATCCCGAATGGGATGGCGGTCGATCTCTGGGGCTTCTCAACGGATATCAGCGTCGACGGCGTCGCGAACGGCGTACGCGTCGAGACGATGGAAGGCGATATCGAGGTGTCTAACAGCGGCGGCGAGATCTCCATCCGCTCCGTCGACGGAGACATTGCCATCGCGAAGTCTACGGGCCGCTTCGAGGTTAACGGTGTCGAAAGCAACATCACGATGACCGATGTGGAAGGCGGGATCTTCGCCGAATCGATTGAGGGCGACATTCATTTCCAAGTCGTTGGCTCGACTGAGGTTGAAGCGAAAACCGTCGATGGCGACGTGTCCTACGACGGGCAGATCAGGGACGGCGGCCGCTATCGCCTGAGTACTCACGACGGCGATGTCATCCTGACTGTTCCGGCTGACGTCAACGCCGACGTCTCCGTCGCCACGTTCGACGGTGAGTTCCTAGCCGAGTTCCCCGTGAAGCTGGATAGAGCCGAAGCGAGTAGGAAGTTCAGTTTCGTGCTGGGTAAAGGCGGTGCGAGAATCGAGCTGAATTCGTTTGACGGCAACATCCAGTTGATACGGAAATAGATCTAGAGGCAGGTACAGGGAGGTAGCGACAATGTACAGATTGGGCATGGCTGGACTTTTGGCGGCGGTCGGGGCGATCGCGCTGAGCCCAGCGCCGAAGATAGCCATCAGCTACGATAGCGGATCGAGTTGGTTGGCGTCGCCGGAACGCGCGGCACTCGACCAGAAGGACTGGGCATGGAAGGGCCAGGTCGCGCGTGGCAAGGCGATCGAAATAAAAGGCGTCAACGGCGAGATACACGCCGAACGCTCACAGGGCAACGAGGTAGAGGTCCGCGCCGTTCTGTCGGGAAAGAAGAGTGATCCGAATACGGTGAAGATGGAAGTCGTCGAGCACGAGGACGGCGTGACGATTTGTGCGGTCTATCCTAGCAAAGGCGACCGGCCGAATGAGTGCCGCCCGGGTGGAAAGGGCCGGATGAATGTCAAAGACAACGATGTGCAGGTGAACTTTACCGTTCGCGTACCAACTGGCGTGAATTTCAGCGGCAAGACGGTCAACGGCGAAGTCGGGATTCGGGGGGTCGACGGGGACGTACTCGCTGAAACAGTCAATGGCGACATCGATATCTCCGCCGCCGGTCTTGCCGAGGCAACGACCGTGAACGGCTCGATAACTGTATCGATGGGTCGCGCCGACTGGCGGGGAACGCTTGATTTCACCACCGTGAACGGCAGCGTCACTTTGGAGATGCCCGCTGACCTCGACTGCGACGTCAGCGTCTCAACCGTCAACGGCCATATCTCCAGCGACTTCCCGCTGACCGTTGAAGGCCGGTTCTCGCCGCGACACTTGAAAGGCACGATCGGTGCCGGCGGTCGCACCCTGGTCATCAAGACGGTGAATGGAAGCGTGCAGATCCGGCGCTCGTGAGTATGGGCACGCGGGAGCGGAAGACGGGGGGCGCTGACGGCGCCCCCTTCTCTTGCCAACCCTGGCAAAGTTGAGCCCACAGCAGTTCTCCGGCCGCGCCTGCCATTCCACCGCAAAGCTCGCACCTCAGCGCCATCATAGACGGACGGGTCTGCTGCGCCTAAGATTAGCGACGCCCTACCCAGCCATCCTCTGAATCAGAAACCCGCGAAGGAGCGAGGCGGAGCCGAGCTATCACGGAATTCGCATCGTGTGAGAGGGAAGGAAGTAGGTGACGCTAGCCAAGATAGGAGCGGCGCGAGCCGCTATCTCCGGCATCGCCGTCGAAACGCCCGTTCTTAGCTCGGAGCTCTTGGCAGCGGCAGCGGCTTGCGACGTCGTGCTGAAGCTGGAGAACCTGCAGGTCACGGGATCGTTCAAGCTTCGGGGCGCCGCAAAGAAGATGTTGGGCCTGTCAGACGCCCAGCGAGCCTGCGGTGTTGTGGCCTGTTCCAGCGGCAACCACGGGCGCGCGGTTGCCTACGTCGCGGAGTTGCTTGGCATTCCTGCCACGATCTGTGTACCCGAGTGGGTCGATCCGTTAAAGCTCGCCGCGATCCGCAGTCATGGTGTCGAGGCGGTATTGCACGGCGAAACCTATGACGAGGCGGAGGCGCGGTCTTGGCAGATACAACGAGAACGCGACCTGGTTTACGTCCACCCATTCGATGATCCGGATATCATCGCCGGACAGGGCACGATCGGCCTGGAGTTGTTGGAGCAAGTTGCCAACCTCGATGCCGTCGTGGTGCCGCTATCCGGCGGCGGTTTGATTGCCGGCATCGCGAGCGCGATCAAGTCGTACGATCCCGGCATTCGTGTGATCGCGGCTTCGGCTGCCAACGCGCGGGTCATGTATGAGAGTCAAAGTGCCGGCCGGCCCATCGCTTTCCCTGAAGAGCGAACCATCGCCAGCGCCCTGGCCGGTGGGATTGGCCTCGATAACCGCTATACATTCCGTATGGTTCGCGACCTGGTAGATGAGCACGTGCTGGTAAGTGAGCGCGAGATAAACTCGGCGATGGCGTTTCTCGCAGGTGAGCACAAGCTGATGGTGGAAGGTGGCGGAGCCGTGGGCGTGGCCGCGATCTTGGCGGGTCGCGTCAAACACAGCGGCGGCCGGCTAGGCGTTGTTGTGAGCGGCGGCAACGTCGATCCTGAGACGCTCGCCCAAATCATGTCTGAATGAAGGTTCTGATGATCGTTAGCCTGTGCCGATGGGAGCGCTTAGGGGAGGCAAGGATGATTCCGACGAGTCGGAGAGTGTGCGCAATGGTTCTCGCTTCGCTTCTGGTCGCATGTCGCAGCGAAGCCCCCGAGCCTTCCGTGGATCTCATACTGGCGGGCGGGTTGATCTGGAGTGGTCCCGGGACGGCGGTCTCGGGGCCGGATGCCCCGACAGCTATCGCAGTGGCTGGCGGCAAGATCGTGGCCGTTGGCAGCGATGCGGAGATTGAGCGTTTGGCTGGGTCTGCCGGCGAGCGCATCGACCTGGCGGGGCGCCGTGTGGTGCCCGGGTTCATCGACAGCCACACCCACTTCATCGACGGCGGATTCGAGCTTGCGGGTGTTCAGCTGAGGGATGCGGCGACACCGGCGGAATTCGCGCGGAGGATCGGAGCGTTCGCTGCAGCGCATCCGGGCGAATGGGTGCTCGGAGGTCAGTGGGACCATGAACTGTGGGGCGGCGCGCTGCCGCGACGGGACTGGATCGATTCGCTGACCGCAGACACGCCGGTGTTCGTGCGGCGGCTGGACGGGCACATGGGTCTGGCAAACAGCCGGGCACTGGAATTGGCCGGCATCGGAGCCGCTACGCCGGACCCGCCTGGCGGCACGATCGTTCGTTATCCCGACGGCCGGCCTACCGGGATCCTGAAAGATGAAGCCCAGTCGTTGGTCTTTCGCGTCGTTCCGGGACCAACGGAAGCGGAGCGCGACCGCGCCTTGAACGCCGCCGTCGAACACGCCCTTTCGCGTGGCGTGACGATGATCGCGGACATGGGGTCGTGGGAGGACATCGAGACGTATCGGCGTGCGCGGGCGCGTGGCGACCTCCGGGTTCGTGTCTACGGCGTGGTTCCACTCTCGGCTTGGCAGAGACTGGCGCAGCTGGTGGCCGACGAGGGGCGTGGCGATGATCGTTTGTTCTGGGGTGGTTTGAAGGACTTTGTGGATGGCTCACTGGGCTCGACGACGGCCTGGTTCTACCAGCCGTACGACGATGCGCCGGGAACGTCGGGCCTGGTGATAACGGACACGACAGAGCTCCGCCAACGGATCATTTCTGCGGATTCCGCGAAACTGCAGGTGATGATCCACGCGATCGGTGATCGCGCCAACGACTGGCTGCTCGAGACCTTCGAAGCGGCGCGCGAAGTGAACGGGCAGCGCGATCGGCGCTTCAGGATCGAGCACGCACAGCACCTGACCCGGGATGCGATCGAATGGATGGGGCGCGATCAGGTGATCGCCTCGATGCAGCCCTATCATGCCATAGATGATGGGCGCTGGGCTGAGAAGCGTATCGGACCGGAACGCATCAAAACGACTTATCCCTTCCGGAGTCTGCTGGACGCAGGTGTGAGACTAGCCTTCGGGAGCGACTGGACGGTGGCGCCCATCGACCCGCTGGCCGGGATCTACGCCGCAGTGACGCGGCGCACGATCGACGGATTTAACCCACAGGGGTGGGTGCCGGAAGAGAAAGTCACCGTCGTAGAAGCCGTTACGGCCTATACACGAATGGCAGCCTACGCGGCGGGCAAAGAGAATAAGCTCGGTGATCTTTTGCCGGGAAGGTATGCCGACCTGGCCGTGCTCTCCGCAGACATCTTCTCCATCGAACCGGAAGAGATCGAGGCGGTGCAGGTCGATCTGACGCTGGTCGAGGGAGAGGTCGTGTATCGGAGGTCTGGCTGAGCTGTGGGCTGGCGCTGGCTAAGCCGACATCACCTTGGCTCGAAGATCCACGGGCAGCTTTTCGCAGGCGTAGCGAATTGTGGTTCGGGATAGCCGCCGAACGTTCTCGAGCAGAAAGGCGGCGACTCGCTGCGGTTGGGTCCGCGAGATCTCCTTGAGCAGCCAACCGATCGCTTTTTCGACCATATGGTCGCGGTCGTCAGCCAGGCGGTCACAGATCGCGAACGCCGCCTCGTGCTGGTCTCCCTGGCGTGCCAGCGGGACGAGAGCGACGGCGGCGGCCCGGCGCCGCCAGCGGTTACGGCTTCGCGTCCAGGAAGCTAATTGCCTGACCTGGCTGGTTCTCTTCTTCAGTAGCGGGGCCAAAAGTTCCGAGCAGAGCGCGTCGGTCTCTGCCCAATTGGCCAGAGAATCGACCCAACCGTCCAAATGCTGCCAGTGACTTGGCTCGAGCTGGCTGCCGAACTTTCCGAGCATCAGGACCGCCAGGATGCGTTCTTCGACGGCTCCGGTCGTCCACAACTGATCGGCGATGTCGAGTATCTGGTCGAACTCCAACCGCGCTGCTCTGTACTCCTTCGCCGCCGCCGTGGAGATCCGCCGGACTTCGGCGGTGCGAACGCCGAGTACATTAACGGGCTCACGGAAGAAGCGCGTCTGAGAGCGGCGGAACTCCGGATCAGCCGCCTCGCGCAGCTGCCGCTTGAGATAGGGCGCCGTGTGCTCGATCTTGCCTGACATGAGCGAAACCGGTCGAGGTTGTATCCAGACGAACGTAGTGATGCTGTGTGGCATTCCCGGTTCGGGCAAGAGCAGCGTCGTGGCCGAGCGCATCCACCGGACGTTGACTGGGGCCGGAGCGGCGACCGGGTGGTCCCGTGCGGAGGCGCGACAAGGCGAAAGCCCGCGGTCCAAGGGCGAAGGGGGTGAGCGTTGACCCAGCTTCTGTCCGTAATGCGCGACCTTGCCCCGACGGTGGATTACGCTTGGCCCGGCCGTCTATTCGTCTTTGTCTTGCTGGTCGGCATCCCGTTTCTGGCGCTGTTGCAGCCGGACGATCGTGATCTGGTCCTGCCATCGCGCCGCGCGCTCTATGCATCGGCGGTCATCGGCGTGTGGATCTTGGCGGCGTTGACCGGGCTGGTCCTCTGGATCGAGCAGGTCCCACTTGCTAAAGTCGGATTGCACTTCCCAGGTGCAATCAGCGTCGTGGGTTGGACAGCCGCCACCACGCTGGGGACGCTGGCTGGTAACTTCCTCATCAGTCGCGGTGCGGCGCGGCTGGGGATGCGTGAATCGCGATTAACCTATCATTTGATGCCGCGAGATCGGGCCGAGCGGCGAGCCTTTGTCGGTGTATCAGTGAGCTCCGGGTTCTGCGAGGAGTTCACCTATCATGGTTTTCTGCTGGCCGGACTTGCCGCTTGGCTGGGAAACGGCTGGCTGGCGGCGGTAATCGCCAACATGGCCTTCGGCGTGCTACACGGCTACCAGGGACCGGCGGGCGTGGTGCGGGCGTTTCTAATGGGGTACGTCCTCTGCTTGCCGGTGATCGTTGGTGTAGGACTCTGGCCATCGATCGCCGCGCATGCGCTGGTCAATGTGCTGCTGGGCCTCTGGTTCTGGAGGTGGATGATCCCGCCGGAACAACGCATCGACAGCGACGTGTGAAAGCCAGGCCGGAGACGCAGAATTGTGGGCCGGTCCTAGCGTTTCGGGTCTCCGGCTGTCGAGATGTTGCTGTTGTAAATGGCTCGCCAGATTCTGAGCGACCCGTCTTGCTCTGTCCGCAGCACGAAGAGGTATTTGTCGTCGACTTGCAGCAACGGTCCTCCACCCTTGGGTCTGACGGTCCCCACCGCTCGGCCACGGTGGACGATGAGCCGGCCCGAGGCATCGACTTCCAGGGGCTCGTGCTCAAGCGCTAGGGCTGCCCGGCCAAGTTGCTCCTGAAGCCTTTTCCTGATTAGCCTCTTGCCAACAATGGCCGGCTCGTTCGGCGGCATCAGCACGGCATCGTCCGTGAACAGGTTCGCCATCCCATCGAAATCACTCGCGGCCGCCAGGCGATCAAAGGTCACCATCAAACGGCTGACGGCGACCATTTCGGCTGCGCTGGTAACGTGCTCGTCGCCCGCCGAGCAAGCGAACGTCAACAACAGAAATGCCTGGAGGAGCAGCGCCACCCGCCCCGACCTCGGGAAACCGCTAACGCGCCGCTTCGGGCTTAAGTCCATGTCCTAGCGGCGGCGGATCGTAATGCCGCCCGAGCCGGTATCGATCAGCATGCTTGCGTTACCCGCACCGATCTCCAACTCCACCTCATCCCGACTCATCTTGCGGAGCATAGCGTTGGGCACATCGAGCGTAATGCCGCCGCTGCCGGTTTCCGCCCGGATTCGCACGGAGGCGTTCTCCGGCACAGTGATTGTGACGCCGCCGCTACCCGTGTCGATCGCGTGGCTTCCGCTGCTCAAGCGCATGAGATCGAGAGTGACCGACCCGGAGCCGGTATCGATCACGGTATTCTCGGCATCGATCCGTGATGTCCGAACCGAGCCACTACCCGTATCGACTTCGAGGCTCCGAGCTTTTGCACCGTCCACACTGACGCTGCCGCTGCCGGTATCGATATGAACGAGCTCGCCGTCCACCTCGCTAACGGTGACTCTGCCGGAGCCAGTGTCGACGTTCAGGTTCCCGCGAATGGAGCGCGCCTCGACGGATCCGCTGCCCGTATCGATTCGCGCATTACCACGGATGTTGTCGGCGTTAACCGGTCCGCTGTGCGTGTCGAGATCTACGTCGCCGTCAACGTTGCTGGCTGTCAGCTTTCCGACTGCCAAGACGATGCGGGAAGCAATCCCCTTCGGTACGAGGACCTCGAGATCGACCCAGGCCTCGAGGGCGTCTCTGCCGCGGTCGCCGACATTAATGCGATCGCGACGCGATACGTTGTCGTACAGTTCCTCCATGAAGGCGCTTTCATCCAGCCAATTCTCGACGCGGATCTGAGTAGACCCGCCACCACGTCGCGAGTAGCGATAGTTCAGCGTCTGCTCCAGGGGATAGACGGCATGGAACTCTGCACGACCGCCGTGCTTGATCTCGAACTTGATGCGGTCTCCGTCGGCGCCCCCCGGCGTGGCGCGGACAACGATACGCGAGCCGCTGTGCCCCCGAACGGTCACTTCGCCGGCCAGGTTGGTTAGCAACAGCCTGTCTCCCTCGAACGACCACTCCTGCTGCGCTTGTGACGGTGTGGCTAACAGACAGATCAGCGCCGTGGCCGCTACGGTGCTAAATGGTCGACTTATCATGGGCATTCCTCCGCAGGATGTGGCGTGCCCCAGCGCTTGGGGCGGGTCATTTTGGCTTCGAATACTTAGACACGGCGCCAGGCGGAAGGGTTGTGATTCTGCCAACCTCGCCGGTCTTTCTCCCTCTACGATCCGCCGGACTTCCCGGTTTCTTGGCCTATTCCGCCGATCCGTGGCGGCGGCAAGTGGCAATCGCCTGGTGCTCGAATAGCCTCATGAGGTTGGCCGGCGGAGAACATGAATCGCCCAGGGCGATACCTTAGACTCGGAAACCCATGAATACGGATCTGTAGGCTTCCCGAACGGACGATGCGTCTGCAGGAGATCCAGGCCGGCAGACTTGAATAAAGCTCGGTAGTCAGAGTCCGTCCAAAAGATGTCTTCAACCGGTCGCCGGTCTGCAACGTCGAGCATGACGATGCGGACCGTGTCTCCCGATTTGGCCGCACGGTTCTCAGGGAAATCCTTCGTCGAGAACGACACCCATTCATGCACATAGATCTCAGCAGCAGAGACCAGGTTCACGATCCGACCTTCCTCGGTCAATAGGTGCGCGAGGCTCTCAAAAAGACGCAGTCTCTTCGCATGGTTGGGGATGTTATCGAACGTGAAGGCGCACAGTACGAAATCGAAGCGCCGCTCCTCGAGATCGCTCAGGTCGCCGTCGGGAATCAGTACATACTCTCCCTCGGGGTCACGAGCTTTCGCCCGCGCCAACATCGGTTCGGAGATGTCGGCGCCTAAAACGCTGAACCCGAGGTCCCTGAGGAACCGGGTAGAGCGTCCTGCGCCGCAGCCGAAGTCTAGGGCGACGTTGCCGCGAACGTGATGTGAGATGAGGTCGGGCAGGTCGCGAAAGGCGAGATAGTAAGTTCCCGGAAACGCCAGATCTGCGTACGAGCTCGCACGTGACTCGTCTTCGTACACATTCGAAAACGGACTGTCCATTCTTCCGTATCTAAAGTCACTCCGTCGGCGGCGTTACCTGCAATGTTCCATTGCTGATGGGTGGTATGCTGTCGACAACTTGTTAGATCGCGCTTCCGCTGGCGGCCTGCCCGCGACCCTTGCGCCAGAGCAGAAAGCCAACAACAAGAGATGCAGTGATAGGTTCACTACGCCCGTCACCAGATCTCAGCTTCAAGCTAGCGAACAAAGACCCGATAACCCCAGGGTCCCAGCTCCAGCCGCGTGGATGCGTCCAGCTGGACGGACTCCCCGCTGAAGTACTCCGTATAGGCTCCGTGGTGAAGACTCTCCTTGAACGAAACGATCTGCGGCACGGCAGAAAGGTTAAGGACAGCGAAGACGTTGTCGCGTTCGTTCCGCCGAACGAAACTCAGAACCTCCGCTTCAGCGCTGTTGGGCACCTTTACCATGGTCGCGCCCCAGCGCGCGTTCCAGAGCGCGGTGTTGCCGTGCTTCAAAGTAAAGAGGCTACGGTACAGGTCGCCAACGGGATGCTCCCTCCATTCGATGGAGTCCTTCTCGAAAAACGCGAGGCGTCGCGGGTTGCCAGCTTCCTGCCCGTTGTAGATGAGCGGGATCCCGTCGCCCACCACTGAAAGCACGATCGCCGCCTCGAGTCCATCGCCGAACTGCTCGAATTGGGTTCCCTCCCAGGCGTTCTTGTCGTGATTGCTCACGAAGGTCATCCGCATGCTGTTGGGGGGAAAGGCGCTCTCGTTCCATGAATAGTAAATGAACAAGCTGCTCACGGTTGCGTCGCTCGTTGTGATCCGGTGCACCGCCTCGTTCCAGCTCCAGGCATAGGTCGCGTCAAAGGCTTCGGCATGCAGGTCGCGCGACTCCCATTCGGCCAGCATGAAGACAGGCTTGATAGCGTCTAGCTCTCTGCGGACGTTGTTCCAGAAGTCGACGGGTATGAAGCCCGCCACGTCGCAGCGGAAGCCATCCACGTCGGCCTCGGCTACCCAGTACTTCATGGCCTCGGTCATGTAGCGGCGGAGCCCCGCCTGTCGGTAGTCGAGCTCGATGATGTCGGACCAGTCCCACCAGGGCGTCGGCCTGACGTCACCCTTCCAATCGCGCTTGTACCACTCCGGGTGCTCGTGGACCAGCTCATTGTCCCAGGCCGTATGGTTCGCCACCCAGTCGAGGATGACGTACATGCCCTGCGCATGCGCCGCGTCGACAAAGCGCTTGAGGTCGTCCAACGTGCCGAACTCTTGATTGACACTGTAGTAGTCCTTGACCGAGTAAGGACTCCCCAGTCTGCCCTTCCGGTTCAGTTGCCCGATCTCGTGGATCGGCATCAGCCAGACGATGTCGGCGCCCAGCTCCTTGAGCCTGGGCAGGTGCGCCATCGCCGCGGCGAATGTCCCTTCCTCGGTGAACTGCCTGGTGTTGAGTTGGTAGATCGTGGCGGATCTGGTCCACGCGGGGTGCTCGATGCGGACGTAGGGCGTCGGCTGATAAGGGTCCGAGCGCGCGTCTACGTCTTGACTGCGGGTACAGTTTGTGAGCGCCGCGAGGCTAAGAGCGATGGTCAGGAGAGGGAGACCGCGCATCTGCGGTAGCCTATTCTGGTTGCGTCGATCCTTCATCTTCATGCCGCTGTTATTTGCCCAATTGTAATAGGGTTCCATCTGTGGCTTTCAGTCCCTAATGGAACAGTCCACGGTTCCGGTACAGGTACCACGATCCCCAGCAGGCAATCAGCATAAGGGCTGCTGGCAAAATGATTGCAAACATGGATGTTGGCTGGTGTCTGATGCTTGCCTCTGCGTAGAAGGCTTGTGAGATCCAGAATACGACCGGCCAATACAGCGTCATGCCGAAAGCCAGCCAACTTGCAACAGCGCCGTAGAATTTTCTGCGAAATAGGCCAGCCGCTGCAATGATGAACAGAGGCAACATGACGATTGTGTCTGTCAGGCCAATTGCCCGATTGACCTGTACGATCACGGGATCGATCAGAGCACGGGGATCTTGGAGTCCCCATTCGGCCACCATGTCGTAGTTGACCACCGCCACGCTCTGACCGAAGAACCAGATAACAAAACTGAAAACGTGAAATCCGATGATGATCTTGACACCACGTGGAAGTGCCGAGGCATCGGTCGTCATGTACTTTCCTTCGCTCATGCTTTCACACGACTGCATAAATCAAGAGAACACCAAAAAGTAGTGACAGCGGGGCTAACAACCTGAGGTATGGGGTCACCAGCTTCGTTGACCACACACCGTATCGCCTGTGCCACTCGCGCGGAACAAGATAGATCCCCACGCCGGAAAGAACTAAAAGCAACCCGAAGACCCACAGTGTTTTCGGGAACCGCGATAACTCCGCATACCCGAGAAAAGCGGCCCCAAAGATGATGAGTAGGGTCGCTTCTAGCAGGTTGATGAACTTGGTGCTGGCGAACTGATCGAGGAATCGAACGGCAGCTGGTGGATTCGCCAGCATCAGGCAACTTACGCCAACGAGAAACAGCCCGAAGACTATGATCAGCAGCTGCGCCACTGTGGTCACGGCATCCTAACCCATCATATCTTGAGAAGTCACCCGACGCGCTTAACCGAGTTGGATCGCAAATGCTCAGGCAGCTGTGCCCATCCCGGCGATCCTGTTGTATACCCAGGCGCAAATGGCGCCAACGATAATGCGCTTTGTCGATCAGCTTAGCGACTGGGGACGCGCCTGTCCACGCGCCAGCCTGAGAAGTTGAATGGAACCGGCCGAGGTGGGCGTAACCGAAGAAGTATGCCGGGCCAAAAAATCCAGGACCTGCTCCCCGTCTAGGAATCCCCCGCCTGTGATCTTTTGACCCAGCATGAGCTTCGTGTACTTATCAAGTAGCTGTTAGGTGGATCGTTTCTTGCCACGTCGTCATCTCGGCGGTCTTCTGACCCGCCCGTAAGACGACAATCGGAGTATTCTGGCGTGTGCCATCAGTACGTTCTCTTGCACTCAGGCAGCGCCTGCATGGCACGGCTGCGCCACATGCGTCTGTGGGTGTAGACGCAGCAGCCACAGCAAACGTTAAATGAGGCTGGGGGCTTGGACCGGCCGCGCTGCTAGCGGGTAGTACGATCGGACACATTATGGACGAGCGATTCCGCCAACAAAGTCTCGCCGGCGATCACCTGGCCGGTGCCCAGGCCGCGACCGGCTTACCGGGTTTCGGGACAGCGGTGGTTGCCCTGATCGTGGGCCTGGCGTTGGCGTTGTTGATCACCGGTCTCGTCCACATCGTTACACAGTCACTAACGGCGGCCTTGCTGTTGGGTGAAGTCGGGTTCTTGGCCGGCGTCGCCGCTCTGCTGGTGGCGCGAGGCCACCGCCTGACCGATGCCCTGCGCATTCGCCCGGTGCCGGCAGGCGCCTATGCCCCGGCCCTCAAGCTGGGTGTCGCCCTTCTTCTGGCCAATGTGGCGGCGACTGTCTTGCTCGGTCCGCCGGCGCAGGATGTCGATTTCGTCATCAGCGCCGACAGTCTCGTAGAGCGCCTGGCCCTGGTCATCGGCATCGCGATCGGCGCACCCGTAATCGAGGAAGCCCTGTTTCGCGGCCTGCTGCAGGGAGCGCTGGAGCGGCGGCTGCGGCCTTGGTTTGCGATCAGCATAGCGGGATCGGCGTTCGCCGTACTGCACGGGCCGGAAGGCGCGCTTTTCTTCTTCTTCTGGAGCTTGCCCGTGGGTTGGGTCACCTGGCGCTTCGGCAGCATCGGACCGGCCGTGGTAGTACACGCCATTAATAACCTTGTGGGATTGATGGGTCTTTTCGCCGCCGGCCAGATCGAATCGAAGTCGTTAGAGCATGGAGTCGGCGCCCGGGTGATCGCGGTGCTGTTGCTTGCGGCCGCCGCCATGTGGACAGTCCGACTTTGCGGACGTATCGGCCGCTTAACGGCCGCGGGGCCGGAGCCACCCGCGGAACCACGGCGTTGGCCCGGACCGCAATCGTCCGGCGTCGTCTAGAGTTCGAAACACTGCCGTCGAGTAATCCGTAGTGTGACCTGTTCGAAGTGGCTGTGCAGCATTGGCGGCTTCGCAGCATCGCAGCGGGCAGGTGTGGACGGCGAACCCGGCCAGGTCACAGTCGATGTGCCATGGAAGCGATAACCAAACAGCGCTTGCGATTTTTGGCGGGGTTCGCCGTCTACTTCGGAGTGCTCTGGTTCCTCTGGAACTCGCCGGTCATCTACCCGCTCAAGATCTTCGTGGTTCTGCTGCACGAGATCAGCCATGGGCTGATCGCTGTGGCTACCGGCGGCGCTATCGAAAAAATCCTCATAACGACAAATGAGGGCGGCCTCTGTCAATGCCCCGGCGGAAGCCCGTTCTTCACCCTGTCGGCCGGCTATCTGGGAAGCTTACTCTGGGGTGCACTGATCCTGGCCGCCGCCAGCTTGCGTAACCCGATCCCACGCATCGTCGCCGCGTTGATCGGGGCGATCGTCATCGGCGTCACCGTACTCTACGTTCGTAACGGGTTCGGACTCCTGTTCGGTGTGACTTTCGGTGTCGTTCTCGTCGCGGTGGGCAGTAAGCTTCCGGTTGAAATGAACAAGGTCGTGCTGACGGCGCTCGGCTTGACCAGTTGCCTGTACGCCGTTCTCGACATCAAGAGCGACATCCTCGATCGGCCGGAAGTCATGTCGGATGCGCGTATGCTGGCCGAGCTTACTGGCATACCGACGCTGTTCTGGGGCGTGCTATGGATTAGCGTCGCGATAGTCTTCAGCATCTGGCTGTTCCACAAGGCCTTTCAACGGGCTGGCGGCGCGAAAACCGCTCGCCGGGAAGAAGTCTTTCAAGTGTAGTTTCTCAGAAGAAGGCCGACAGCGAGATGTAGACGATCGTCGGAACGATGCCGTACTCAGATGAAAGTGACCCGCCAGCCCCTCCAGCGTCACCAACCCCCAAGAAGACACCGGCGCGCGCCGTCACCTCGTTCGAGACGGAGTAGCTAGCGCCGGGAGCCAACAACGCGCTTCCGTCAACCAGGTTGACGAGCAGCAAGAGATCGGTGCTTAGGAGAGGGTGGAGCTGGTAGGCGGCTTGCCCGGCAGCCACGTCCTGGCCCAATACCTGAAGTTCGCCCCGCGAGAACGGCCTAGACAGTACCACGGCGAGTAGCTCGTCCGAGCTGGCGGCGGCCAAGTCGTCGTGCTGGTATTCCAACACGACGTAGGAATCGCGACCGAACAGCCCGAAGCGACTGTCCAGGCCAATCGTCCCTCTCAGGACAACATCATCATCCTCTTCACGGATCGAGAACTCTCCGCGCACGGCGGCCCGGCCCAGACCGCCGGTCGCCGCGATGGCGGCGGCCGGGGCATCGTGCAATACGCCGGCCCAGCCGGAGATCTCCCAGCCCATCCAGACGCTTCGCGCCCGGGCAAGCAGGGTCAGCGTTTCGTCCAGCACTCTGTCGCCGGCTCGTGTCTTAGCAGGCCGAACCACAAGGTCGAGATCGCTGAGCGAGCTTGGGAAGATTTGGAGGCGGAGGGCATCCACGCCGGCCCGATATGCACGGAAGGGGTCGGAGGGATCGAAGGGGACAAAAGGGTCGGCTGGCGTGAGGATCAGCGTGGTCGCCCAGGAGATCGTTTGGCGGCCGACGGTTACCTGCAACAAGTTCGTAGGTGCCCAAGCCAAGTTCAAGCGATCGAAGCGATGCCGCCACAAGAAATGATCCGACTCTTCCAACGTCCACTGCAGATCGACCCACTCACCGCCGCCGGCCACAACGACTCCGAACACGCTGCCCGCGGATGCTGCTTGCGTGCGTTCGCTATACGTCGCGACGTGTTCGTACGCCACGTCCAGAGCGAGCTGTCCCCAGGCAGGTTGGCTCATCAAGCGCAGGCGATTGATGTCGCTGAAACCGCCAACCGCGAAGTCTGTGGAATCGCTCCAGACCGGGACGTTCAAGTAGTAACCGCGAACGGTGGGCAGCTGGGCGCTGGCGGCGCGGACCACGCAGAACGCCGAGAATAGTGCGAGCGCTGCAGCTCGACTCACCGTGTCGGCTCGGACCCGCGCCGCTCGTCGGCCGCGATCGCACCGTCGACCAGTCGGATCAGTCGCCGCGCGCGCTCCATGACACGTGGGTCGTGTGTAGCGAAGACGAACGTCGTTGCCAGTTCGCGGTTCAACTCCTCCATCATGTCGAGCAAGGAATCGCTTGCCGCAGAATCGAGGTTCGCGGTGGGTTCATCGGCCAGCACAAGGGTGGGCTCCGCGACCACGGCGCGGATCACGGCAACGCGTTGCTGCTGACCGCCGGAAAGCTTGCCGGGCCGCCGGTCTTCGAGGCCGGCAAGGCCGGTACGCTCGAACAGTCCCCGCACGCGCCGCATCCGCTCTCCGCCGTTGACTCCCTGAAGTAGGAGGGGGAACTCCGCGTTTTCCGCCGCCGTCAGCACCGGAAGCAGGTTGTAGGCTTGGAAGATGAAGCCGATCTGCTCGAGCCTGAGGCGCGCCAGTTGGCGATTCGACATCGCAATGATGTCGCGTCCCGCCACCCAAACGCCACCGCGGGTTGCACGCGTCAGGCCACCGATCAGGTTGAGCAAGGTCGTCTTGCCCGAGCCCGATGGGCCTGCCATTGCGACGAACTCGCCTGGCTCGATGGTCAGCGTGACACCGCGGACGGCTTGGACTTCCTCTGCTTCCTGCTCGAAGATCTTCCAAACGTCTTCCGTCCGGACGGCGGCTGAATTGTGATCGTTCATATTTTATTCACCGCTCGAATTTCATCGATTCGGCGACATCGATGCGGGTGGCACGATACGCCGGATAGAGTGACGCTGCGATCCCAACGAACAGAATAAAGAGAAGCGCTTGGAGGATCCGCCTGACGCTGAATAGCGGGACGATGATGGGATCCAGCACCACGCCCGAGAAGCTCCAGCTCTCGTCCCAGGCGAAGGAGAAATCGAGTCCGTCGCGGAAAAAGAACCAGGTGAGAAAAAGCCCGAGAGCGACACCGATGAAGCCGCTGATCGCTGTCAGTATCAGTCCCTCGGTGACCACCAGACCACCTGTCTGCCGCGGTGTGAAGCCGAGAGCTTGAAGCAAGCCGAACTCACGCGTCCGGTACATGACCGACATCAGCACCGTGTTTACGATGGTGAGGGCGATGATGCCGAACATGATGCCCTGCCAGATGTAGTTGCCCAGGTCGTCGAGCTTGACGACTGCGTCGAGCTCGGGCGAAGCCTCGCGCCAGGTGAGGACCGTCAGTTCTCCGGCAGCGATCTGGCCGGCGAGTTTGCGTCGCAGAGCCTGGACCAGCGAATTCGCGGCACGACTCCGGTCGAGCAGCACGGCGATCGTCGTCACATCCATACCCGAACCCAGCCACGACCCGGCTGTGGCAAGCGGGATGTGGATTAGAGCCTGGTCGGTCTCGGGAACGCCGGTACGGAAGATACCAACGACCCGGACGAGCTGCCCGGCGATCTCGCCTTGAGCATCCTGGGCTGTGAGTACCATCCGGGAGCCTAGCCGCAGATCGAGGCTCTCAACCAGACCGGCACCGACGTAGGCGGCCAGTCGGTCGTCCGGTTCGAGATACCTGCCCTCAGTCAGCCTGTCATCGAGAATTGAGAACGCAGCTTCGGAGATCGGTTCGACACCGATGATCTGGGCCGGCCGCGCACCCGTCGGCGAACTGGCCAGTCCGCCGATGGCCAACTGTGGGACGTCCGTGAGGACGTGCTCGGCGATGCCGGGCTCTTTCAGGGCTGCTTCGGCGGCGCTACGGGCGGAACCTGAAAGACGATCGTCTATCTTACGAGTCGCTTGGAAACCAGGCGCCTGGATCGACAGGTGACCGCTCCCCAAGCGCGCACCCGACTCGATCCAGTCCTCGTGTGTGCCGTCGCCGACGGAAAGGGAGAAGATCATCAGGCCAGCGCCGAGGATCATCGCGGCGGCAGTGAGGCCACTGCGCCGTGCGTAGCGTCTCAGGTTGCGCAGAGCCAGGCGCAGCATGGTTCTCGTTCGAGACATCATAGGCCGGATAGCGTATCTGCAGGCGGGACCCGCGCCGCACGGGCCGCCGGATACAACGATGCCAGGAGTGCGGTGACCAGCAATGCGATCGCGGTCAGCACCCAGATTTCGACGTTGTACTCCACGCGCAAGCGTGGCCGGATCAAGGCCCCGAAGAATGTGTAATCGCCATACAGCCAGCTGAGGTCTGGCGGCGCGTTGTGAAACCAGACCATGACAGGCAACGTGATGACGGCGCCGACAGCCAGGCTAATGGCGCCGAGGCTCAGGGCCTCTGCAAAGACAGTGCGTGCCACAGCGAACGGGGAGGTGCCCAAAGCCAGCATCACGGCGAATTCGCGCCGACGTTCGTATGTCGCCATTAGCAAGGTATTGGCCACGCCGAAGATCGCGATCAGGAAGACGATAACGATGATGAGCCAGTTCCAGGCCTGAGCCAGCTGAGCGTAGTCCAACATCTCCGGGCGCAACCTCGTCCAGGGCTCGACTTCGATGCCGAGTCCCAGCGGGGCGAGGCGGTCCGCGATCCGATCAGCGGCCTCGGGTGCCAGCCAGGGATCCACGGTGGCAGCCGCGATCTCGTGAATGCGATTCGGGGCAAGAGCAATGAGCGTCTGCAGACCTCCGATCGGCATCATGGTGTACGCGGCATCGAGCTCGGTCAGGCCGCTCTTGAAGATCCCGGACACAGAGTAGAGGTCGTTGCCCATCGATCCGTCGGCGGCGGGCACCACCAGTATGACCTCGTCGCCGAGGCCAACCTCGAGCTGCCGTGCCATTTCGGCACCGATCAGTATCTCGTTACTGCCAGCGTTCGGTGCCCGCCCCTCGATCACAGCGCGCAACACATTGCTGACCTGGCGCTCGAGCTCCGGGTCGATGCCAACAAGGACACCAGCCGTCGTCGCTTCGCCCGAGCTCACCAATCCGCCGGCGAAGACCCGGGGAGCCGCTGCTTTGATTGCTGGATCGGCCGCGACTTCACGCAGGAGCAGGTCGACATCGGCGCCGTCGCGGCCGCCGATCGTGTCGTAGATCTTGCGTTCCGGCCGGTAATCCAGATCGTGCACCTGCAGCTGCCCGGCCAGTGTGCTGGTGCCGCTCTCGATCATCTCGGCGGTCAGCCCTTCCATCCAACCGACCAAGAGCACGACGGCCAAATAGCCGAAGGCGAGCCCGGCCGCCGCGATCAGCGTGCGTCGCCGGTTACGGCCCAGGTTTCGCCAGCCAATACGCCACCACTGACGCGAGAGCATTCGCGCTTATCTGCCTCCGCTTCGCAGGGCCCGCAACGAGAAGAACCCTTTGTCGATGTCGATGTCGAATTCCAGCTCTTCGTATAGTACTGTGGTTCGTTCGCCCGGCTTGTCTTCGGGACGCATGTCCATAAACGCCGGGACCAACCGGTTCCCCAGCATCCTGTAATCGCTGAAGGTCATCGTGCGGACCCGGTTGCCGTCTTCATCGTAGTAGCGGACCCAAGTGGGCATAAGATCGGCTTTGCGCACCTGATACTCGATGTGACCCCAGACCACCGCAACCTCCGGCTTGGGTGTGAGTCTGAACTCCCAGACGTCGATGCCGTCGCGATCGCCATCGAAGCTGAACTCGATATCGTAATCTTCGATCAAACGGCTCTCTTTGACGATGTCGTCGTTGGTGAAGTGCGAGCCCATCCACGAGCCCATCATCATTGAGGACGGTGTCTTTATCGTGCGGTCGACTCGCGGCAGATAGTTCCAGATCTCCTCACCCGCCTTCAACGTGGCGGTGCCTTCCTCTTTCTTGGGCGCGATGATCCGGATCAGCGCATACTCCGTTCCCAGCGACCAGACCTCCATCGTCAGGCTACGCTCCCAATGCTCGGTCACGACCTGCATCGTGGCAACACCATGACTGGAGTCGCCTCGGAGGATCCGATCGACACGATCGATGATCTCTCGAGCCGACTGCTGGGTTGGAGGGCCGGCAGAGCTAAAGGCACTGCAAATCAGGAAGATGAGCGTTAATCGCACGATCGATCTCATGGTCGCTGTACCGTTCCTTCCAGGCTCACCTGAATATTCATCGAGAGCTGACTGTTTAGTGACGTCGGCCCATCAGCGAAGCGACTCCAATCGGTGCCGGGCATCGGCTCGCTCTTCCTCGAGCCGACCAGGCGCGAGTTGAAGGAAGCGATTAAAGGCGTCGCGCGCTGCCTGTCGGTCGCGACGCTCGAGCTGGACCAGGCCGAGCAGATAAAAGGCGCGCGTGTCGCGCGGGTTGAGCTCGGCCGCGCGCCTCAGGGCATCCGCGGCCGGCTTCAACCGGTTAGCCTTGCCCAGCGTGACTCCGAGATGCAGGAAGAGGGTGGACTCGGTTGGGTTCGCTGCGATGGAGCGTCGACATTCCTCGATCGCATCGTCCCATCGGCCGGCCAGCTCGTAGATGCGGGCCAGCTGAGTGTGCGCCATGTACAGTTCGGCATCTTCTGCCAGTGCTGCGTGATAAAGGTCGGCGGCCCGGTTGATGTTTCCGGCTTCATGTTCCATCCGCGCCATTAGGAATAGGAGATCAGCCGGCAGCAACGGCAGCGGCAAGAGCGAATCAACGGGGTCAGGTTTCGTCGAGCGATCGAGCAGTAGCTGAAGGTCAAAGGCCGCCTCCTCGTAGCTCGCCACGTGACCCGCCAACAGACCGTGATGCCAGAGCACGATACCGGGGATACCGCTAAAGTCTTCGTAGTTTCGCTCTTTGCCTTTGTCTCGGTCTTTCTGGAGCCTCTTGATCAATCGTCCCAGTTGAACGTAGGCCTCCTTGTAATTGCCGCGCCGCAAGTCACTAAAGCGTTGCTGCCACGGCTCGTACCAGCGTGGCAACGTGCTGGTATCGGAAGGTTGGGGAGGTGGCGCGAGACCTGTGACATTCAAGTCGACGAACGGGTCGATCCGGAAGGCGCGCCGGTAGTTGAATGCCGACTCCCGGATCAATGCCTCCCGTTCCGGCGGTATTCGATTGATAATGACCAGGGGCCAGAGATCCGGGTGGCTGGCGAAGGGTAGGTAGGCCAGGCCGAGGTAAGCTTCGGCGAGCTGTGGGTCGATTGCTAGCGCCTCGCGGAGCGCGCGTTCGACGTCTTCGAATCGTCCTTCGTTCCAGTACCCCAACGCGACGTCGTAATGCGCGAGGGCGTCATTGGAATCCGCATAAGCCCTGGCCTGTAGCTCGTCGACGCCGGATGGCAGATCGACCTTTTGTGCCTTCCCGCCGCAGGCGATGAACGGCGCGGCCAGGCACCCCAGAATCACCGAGCGTAGCAGCATGGCCCTACACTCCGTTCCCATGAGCTGAATGGTTGGTGCCATATGAGGATGCGGCCAGCGCCGCACGGTATCAACCCTACGCTGGAGGCGGTCGGCCGCCAGACTACGTTCAGTCTGCGAAGTCGCGCAGGCCGGCCAATGGGGTCCGGCGAATTACATCGCGGCTGTTAACGAGGCCAATCACGGTGGTGAGCAGGGCAGCTGTGAGCCAGAATGCCAAGAGTGGTAGGCCCGGCAGCTCGTAGCTCAGCTCGAACAAGAAACGCACGGCCACCCATGCGGCTA
>JBFJOD010000013.1:0-37806 GCA_041617795.1 Gemmatimonadota bacterium
CAGTTGATCGGCACGGCGAAAATGAATGCGCGCAACCCCCTCAATAGTGCGGCCGGGTGGCCCCCGTAACGGATTTCCGTAAGCTCGATGTCGGTAACGACCTCGCTGCGCCTCCACAAGCGCGCAAACAGGTAGATCATCATGACGTGCGTGATGGCGAACGCCCACCACTCCCAGTTGCCGGCGATCCCGCGACGCGCGACGACACCGGTCACATAGAGCGGGGTATCGACACTGAATGTAGTCGCGGCCATCGACGTCCCCGCCAGCCACCATGGCAACGCGCGACCGCCGACGAAGAATTCCGCAAAGCTGCGGGCACCTCGACGCGAGAACCAGATCCCGATGGTGAGGGTCCCGATCAGATAGGCAGAGATGACCAGCCAATCGAGTGCGATCATGCGGAAGCGCTGGCAAAGAGACGCGCGGCCAGCGCCTCCTGCATGGGTGGATCACCAGTCCAGGCGCAAATCACCGCGACCCCACCCGGCAGCTGCTCCGCCAGCCGCGGGTGACCGAAAAGCAGAACGGTGGCTTCCGGTTCCCGCTCTATCGCGCGCGCCACCTGCGCCAACGTCTCCGGTGCCAAAGCGGCGCGACCCTTCCAACCCCTGACCTCTGAGAAAAGCGCGATGTACTGTATCGCTCCCCGCACCTCGGGGTCGGTGAGCACTTCACCACCCCGCGCCGCGACAGCTTCGATCAGACGCTGCCGGTCCCGTGGAGCTGATCCCGGCCCCGCAGCGACCCCAGCTGGAACCACGAGATCATCATCGATGATCTCGATCCTCAGCCGCTGACCGCTTTTTATCTGCGCTGCCGCGCCGCGCAACGGGCGGATCGCGTCCATGGCCAGCGCGAGTCCCCGCTCAGCGTTCCCGGCCTTCGAGAAATCATCTGCTCTCGCCGCGAGCGCCGCAGCAACCCGGTCGATTCGCTCCAGCGCTTCGACGACCCGCCGCCGTGCTAGAGCGGCAGAACCAAGCGCCGCCTGCAGGGCCGCAACCGTGTCCTCCAGCGAATTTGGATAGAGGACGGCATCGCAGCCGGCGTCCACCATCGCCACGGCGGCCGCGCTCTCGGACATTCGGCTCGCCGTGACAGCGCCCATAATCAGTGCATCGGTGGCGACGATCCCGTCAAAACCCAGATCGCCGCGCAGCTGCCCGATGATCTCCGCTGACATGCTTGCCGGCATACCAGTTGGATCGAGCGCCGGGTAGCTGACATGCGCCATCATGACAGAGCTGACCCCGGCCGCGACGGCGGCCCGGAAGGGAGCGAGGTCGGCCTCCAGCATTTCACGTCGAGACGCGACCACGGGCAACGCCGCGTGCGAGTCGACGGTGGTGCGTCCGTGGCCCGGGTAGTGCTTGGCACAGGCGATGACACCTTTCGCCTGCGCGGCGGCGATCCAGCTACCGACCCGGCCCGACACGGCTGCCGCGCTGGCCCCGAAGCTGCGCGTCCCGACTATCGGATTCGCCGGCTCTACGTCGAGATCTGCCACAGGCGCCAACACCCAGCCGATCCCGGCGGCCGCCGCCTCCTCCGCCGTGATACACGCCGCGTCACGGACCGCCGTGTCGTCGAGACCGGCCAGCGCCGCGGCTGGAGGCAGCGAGGTGGCCCCTTCCAGCTGCTGCCCGCAGCCGCGTTCTAGATCCGCGGAAAACAGCAGCGGGTACCTGGCGTAGTTACGGGCGCGTTCGCTCAGCTCGCGCATGCCCGAGGCGGTTCCACCGAATACGACGAACCCACCCACGCCGAGATCCAGAGCGCTGCGGACCTCGGGCCAGACGGCGTGAGGGCTGCGCCCCTTCCAACGCAGTGCGGGAAAGACCAGGCGCGCCAGGTTCACGGTGGCGTCAATTTGCCGAGTACTCGCGGCCCGCGGGCGCCCGTGACGGACGGCAGGTTTCCGGCTTCGCCTCGCTGGAACAGGTGGGCGAGGATGGCAAAGGCGGCGGCCTCCTTGGCATCGGGATCCCAGCCCAGAGCCGAGAGATCCGTGACCGGCAGCGGATCGAGTTGCTCTGCCAGCATCCGCATCAGCGCCGGGTTGCGTGCGCCTCCGCCCGAAACCACGCACTCCACGGGCGGCTCGTCCATACCGCCCAACCGGTAGGCGCCGGCGATGCTGCGAGCGGTTAGCGCCGTGGCTGTAGCAACCAGATCGTCATCGCTCAGCCCCAGTCCTCGACCCGCGCGGATCAGCGCTTCGGCGTAGGCCGCGCCGAACCGCTCGCGGCCCGTCGACTTCGGTGGCCTCTGCCGGAAATACGCATCGTCGAGAAGGGGCGCGATCAGCTCCTCGCTCGGCGTTCCGCGCGCTGCCCGCCGACCATCCCGATCGAAGCGCTCCGCGTTCGCGGTGATCGATTCCACCACCGCATCGATGACCGCAACGCCCGGACCCGTGTCGAATGCAATCACTGGCTGGTCGGAACCCTCCGGAGGGAGAAGGCTCACGTTGGCGATTCCGCCGATATTCTGCAGCACGCGCCAAGCATCCGGCAAAGAGAAGAGCAGCCGATCGATCAGTGGGACCAGGGGAGCTCCGTGACCGCCCGCCGCGACATCGCGGACTCGAAAATCGGAGATGACCGGTACGCCCAAGCGCTCGGCTATTACGGCTGCCTCGCCGAGCTGCAGCGTTGAACCGGGCCGGCCGGCAGCCGGCGGTTCATGCCAGACGGTCTGTCCGTGGGAACCCACGGCGGTCAGCCCGGCGGTTGTCATACCGCTCTCCTCGAGCAGCTGCTCGGCAGCGTCGGCCAACCAGCCGCCAACCAAGAAATTGACGCGGCAGACGTCGCCGGGACCGCCGGTCAGAGCATCTTTGAGCGCTCTTCTTTGTTCAGGCTGATACGGTACGGAGATGAACGCCTGCAATTCTGCGCCTAGACTCTCACGTTCGTGATCCACGACCACGAGCGCCGCGTCGACGCCGTCCAGCGAGGTGCCCGACATCAAGCCGAGATAACGGAGTGGCAAAGCGCTAGCCGGATACGAGGCGGCGAATCGCCTCGACGTGGTGGTGATCGTGCCAGACCAGGTGACGGAGTATCTGATAGACGGAGATCGACCCGTATAGCTCATGTCGACCCGGGCGCGCGAACTGCTCCGGCGACAAGGCCTCGACCCGGGCCGCTATTGCGGTCCGACCGTCGCCTAGTTTGCGAAGCAGCACTGCCGTCGGCAGATCACGGGCGCCGCTGTCGAAGATCTTTCGATTCTCTGTCTCGTCATCGCGATTGGCGACTTCCGGATCGGCGCCGGCGAGGATCGCGGCAATCCTTGCGTTAAATACCTCATCCGCATCGATCAGGTGAGCGATCTGCTCCTTAGCGGACCAGGTTCGGTCGGACGGCCGCGCACGGAGCGCTTCTTCTGGGACGCCGGATAACAGGTTGAGAACTTGGCGCGGCAGGCTGCGGACCGCCGCCAGCGTCAGCTCGAGGCTCGCGCCATTGGGGGGAGCGGCTGGGTAAGGCAGGTAGGGATCGTCGCCGGCGCCACTCAGCGCCTCTGCCAACTGCAGAGCACCGCGCACGAAACCAGCGGACTCTGCCAGGTGCAACTCCGCCAGCTTGCGGCTCAAGCCGGCCTGCCGCATCACGATCGCCAGCTTCACCGAACCGCCTGCCGCGTTGATCAGCGCCAGCGCTTCCTCGCGCCCACAACCCGTGGCCGCCATGACGATTCGCTGGCTGCGATCGATCAACTTCGCACTGATCGCCCTGAGGTCCACCATCAGGTTTCCGTACACCTTGCCAAGGCGAATCATTGCCCCCGTGCTGACGGTGTTGAGCACGAGCTTGGTGGCGGTGCCGGCTTTCATCCGGGTCGAGCCTGCGATCACCTCCGGCCCAACCAGCGGAACGATGCACACGTCGACGACGCTGCGGATCTCGTCTCCCGGCTCCGTGCAACAGAGAAAGCCGGTACGCGCACCTCGCGCGGCAGCGTGTTGCAACGCACCGCGAACAAACGGTGTTGTGCTAGAAGTGGCGATGCCGAAGACGAAGTCGCTGCTTCTCACCTTTACTTCTTCCAACGCCGCTGCCCCGTCCGCTGCCTGGTCCTCCGCGCCTTCCTGGCTGCGCACCAGGGCGATGTAACCTCCGGCGATTATCCCGTGTACGAGTTCCGGATCGGTTCCGAATGTGGGTGGACATTCCGTGGCATCGAGAACGCCCAGGCGACCACTGGTCCCGGCCCCGACATAGATCAAGCGGCCGCCGGCCTTGAAGCACTCCACGGCGATCTCGATCGCTCTGGCTATTTCGCGCCGCTGCGAATGGACGGCCTCCGGCACCAATCGGTCCTCAGCGTTGATCAGATCGACGATCTCGACTGGGCTCGCCAGATCGATCTCCCGAGTACTCGGGTTACCTTGCTCGGTCAGCCTGGAATCGAATAGCTCGTCTGCCATGTCGCGATCTGACGCTACTGGGCGTCGGGACCGGAGGCCCCGCGCCACCGTTGCCGAAGTGTGCCGGGAAACCTAACGTTGGCGCGGCCACTCAAACAGGTGGAAGGCAGGAATATGACGCTGCTGGCAAAGGCCGCCGCGCTGGCTCCGGAACTCACGGAGATCCGCCGCGACATCCATGCACATCCCGAGCTGTCGTTCCAGGAGCGACGCACGGCGGCGCTGGTTGCCCAGCGTCTCAGCGAACTGGGGTATGAAGTCCGGACCGGTGTCGGCATCACCGGCTGCATCGGCGAGTTGAAGACCGGAGGCGGGCGGACGGTGGCGCTGCGCGCCGACATGGATGCTCTGCCCATCCAGGAGACGAACGCCGTCCCCTATCGCTCTAAGAACGATGGTGTCATGCACGCTTGTGGACACGACGCGCACGTTGCCTGCCTGCTCGGGGCCGCCCGGCTGCTGGCCGACTCCGCACGCGCCGGTTCTCTCCCGGGCGGTCGAATTCGCCTGCTGTTTCAACCTTCCGAGGAAACGACGGACGCTGAGAACGTCGGTGGCGCCCGCCGGATGATCGAGGACGGCGCGCTTGCTGGAGTGGACGCCGTGATCGGACTGCACGTCGCCTCCGAGTCGCCCGTCGGAACGGTGCTGTTTCGAGACGGTCCGCTCATGGCCGGCAACGATACGCTGCTCGGCACGGTTCGCGGGTTGAACGCCCATGCGGCCTTGCCCCACGAGGGCCGCGACGCCGTGGTATTGGCCAGTCACGTGATCTTGGCCGTCCAGGCGATTGTCGCCCGGCACGTCAATCCGCTGGAGCCGGCCGTCATAACCTTCGGCAAGATCGAAGGCGGCACCGCGGAGAACATACTGAGCGGCGCGGTGAAGCTGGAGGGAACGCTCCGCTATTTCGAGGCCGGCGTGCGCGAGCGCTTGCACGAGGAATTGCGTCGGGCCTTCGCCGTAGCAGACGCCATGGGCGGCGCCGGTGCGATCGAGATCCGCGAAGGCAATCCGCCAGTCATCAACGACTCGAGGCTCACGGCGCTGGCTCGATCCGCGGCCGTCTCAGTATTGGGGGATGCCGATGTCCTTGTCGCGGACCTGATCATGGGCGCAGAGGACTTCGCCTACTTGGCGCGGGAGGCGCCGGGTTGCTTTTTCTGGCTGGGCGCGCAGATCGCGAGTGATCCGCGCAGCCACCACTCACCGACGTTTGACATCGATGAGAGCTGCTTGCCCAGAGGTGCGGCGGTCCTGGCCGCCGCCGCCGAGAGGATTCTTGCCGAATGGTAGTGGTCAAGGCGCCGATTCGCTCACAACGCCGACGTGTACGCGTCCTCAATCGCCGGCTCGAGCGTGAGTACGGGGACGCACGCAAGCAGAGGTTGGACCCACTGGACGAACTGATGCTCACGATCCTTAGCCAGAGTACCTCCGACACTAATCGCGATCGCGCTTACCGGTCGCTGCGCGCCCGCTTCCCGGATTGGAATGCGGTCCGCCGGTCGCGGCGCAGCAAAGTCGAGGAGGCGATTCGCTCCGCCGGCCTCTGGAAGCAGAAGGCCCGAGTCCTGCAGGAGACGCTGCAGGCTATTCACGACGATCTCGGCGCGCTCGACCTCTCGCATCTGCGCGATATGTCCGATGCCGGCGTCCTCGAGTACCTGACCAGCTTCCGCGGCGTCGGAGTGAAGACCGCCGCCTGCGTCCTTTGTTTTTCGCTGGGCCGTGACTACATGCCGGTGGACACGCACGTCCACAGAATCGCGAGGCGTCTGGCCCTCATTCCTCCAGGCGTCGGCGCCGAGCAGGCCCATCATCTATTGAACTCCGACCGCTCGGTGCCGCCGGAGTTGCGCTTCTCGTTCCACATCCAATTGATACGTCACGGACGCGCGGTCTGTCGTGCTGGTCGCCCGATCTGCGCCCATTGCGTTCTGGAGGATCTATGCCCGAAAGTAGACGTCAAGGCTCGCTGACGGCTCTCCGACGAAAGGAACCCTACATGCGTCCCCTCACTGCTGTTATCGCGCTGCTTACGGTTGCGGCGTGCGCTCCACCCGCCGCGGGACCGGGCGCGACCGGTCGAATCAGCTTCCCCTTCGATTGGGAGTTCCGGGGGCTCGATCCGGTTGGGACCGGGACGCAGGGTATGGTTGCGACAACCGACATCCGGGCAACCCGGGTTGGCATTGAGACGCTCCAGGCGGGCGGAAACGCCATTGACGCGGCCATAGCAGTCGGCTTTGCTCTGGCCGTCGTCTTGCCGGAGGCCGGTAACATCGGTGGTGGCGGCTTTGCGGTCGTGCGGCTGGCTGACGGTTCCACGGCGACGCTCGATTTCCGGGAGATGGCACCGCTGGCGGCAGTGCCTGAGCGCTTTATCGATGCGGAGGGTCGGCCCACCGACTCAACGCGCGTCGGCCATCTGGCATCCGGTGTCCCGGGAAGCGTGGCGGGTTTCGCCGAGCTGCACAAGCGCTACGGATCTCTACCCTGGGAAGCGCTCGTGGCCCCGGCCATCGATCTCGCCGAAAACGGGTTCACGGTCAACGAGCGACTCAACCGCGGACTTGCATCGAAGCAAACGACGCTGATGCAGTACGAAGGGACACGAAACGTTTTCTTCCCAGGTGGCGAGCCGCCGCGGGTGGGTTCGGTCTTCCGGCAGCCGCTGCTGGCGGGGACACTGCGGATGATCGCGGCTGAGGGGAAGGAAGCCTTCTACAGTGGACGGATCGCCGACATGATCGTCGAGGAGATGCGTGAGGGCGATGGTCTGATCACACACGAGGATCTGCGGCGCTATACCGCCAAATGGCGGGAACCCATCACGTTCGGCTACCGCGGCTACACGATCATCTCGATGCCCCCACCATCTTCCGGCGGTGTTACGCTGGCCCAGTCGCTGAACATCCTCGAGGGTTACAATCTGCGCGAACTCGGTTTCAACTCGCCTGATGCAGTCCATCTGATGACCGAGAGCTTCCGGCGTGCCTTTGCAGACCGCAACTTTTACCTGGGTGACCCAGACTTCGTCGAGATGCCCATCGCCCAGCTGACCAGCGACGAGCACGCGGCCGATCTGCGTACCAGCATTTCTCGCACTCGCGCCTCTTCATCGGAGAGATTCAACCGCGTGCCGGTCTTCACG
Organism: Gemmatimonadota bacterium; assembly: GCA_041617795.1. Taxonomy (GTDB): domain Bacteria; phylum Gemmatimonadota; class Gemmatimonadetes; order Palauibacterales; family KS3-K002; genus JBFJOD01. Next base: position 7,596 of record JBFJOD010000013.1, read on the forward strand.
GAAGGGATGAACACAACCCACTACTCGGTCGTGGATGCTCAGGGCAACGCCGTCGCGGTTACAACTACGATCAATTCGAGCTACGGCTCCGGTGTGGTCGTCAGCCGGGCCGGATTCTTCCTCAACAACGAGCTTGATGACTTCAGCGTGCGAGTCGGTTACGCGAACCAGTTCGGTTTGGTTCAAAGCGACGCCAGCCTCATCGGTCCGGGCCGACGGCCCCTGTCAGCGATGACCCCAACCATCGTCGTCAACCCCCAGGGCCAGTTGCGCGCGGTGCTCGGCTCGCCGGGCGGACCGCGGATAATCACCGCGGTCGCCCAGACGGTCATCAACATCATCGACTTCAATATGGATGTTCGCACCGCCGTTGATGCGCCGCGCATTCATCATCAGCTGTTGCCCGACGAGATCCAGTATGAGCGAAACGGGTTGGAATCCGTTACCCAATCGGTACTGGCCGGTTACGGCCACCGACTCACACCCACGGGGTACTATTTCGGTGATGTGCAGTTGATTCTCCGTGATCCGGACGGCACGCTACACGGTGCCTCGGACCCGCGGCGCGAAGGTGGAAGAGCCCTGGGCTACTGAGGTGCTGAAACAGCTCGCGCCGCTACTGCCTTACGCCCGTCGCTACCGCGGGCGAATCGCCGCTGGTCTCAGCCTGGTTGTTGTCAGCAACCTGTTCTCACTGGCCTGGCCCTATCTGCTGAAGCTGGCGATCGATGCCCTGGGCACCGGCATCAGCCCGGCCGGACTGGCGGCGTATGCCGGGGCGATCGTCGGGTTTTCGCTGGTCGGCGGAATCGGCCGGTACTTGATGCGGCAACTGATGAACGGCATGAGCCGGCATGTCGAGACCGACTTACGCGACGACTACTTCGACCACCTCCTGCGGCTGTCGCCCGATTTCTACCAGCGCATCCCGACCGGCGAGCTGATGAGCCGGGCTACCAATGACGTTCCGGCCGTACGCATGGTGATCGGCCCCGCGATCATGTACCTGGTCAATACCGCCGTGGTCTCGATCATCGCGCTGACCATGCTGATCCTGATCGACCTGCGGCTGACGATCCTAGCCGCCTTACCGCTAATCATCGTGCCCCCGACGGTGATCTACTTCGGTCGCGAAATACACCGACGTTTCGAGGCGATTCAAGCTCAGTTTGGTCGGATCTCGTCGGTTGCGCAGGAGAACTTGTCGGGCGCCCGCATCGTCCGCGCCTACGCACAGGAAGATGCCCAGGCCAGAGAGTTTGCTGACCTGAACGGCAACTACCTCAACCTGAACATGCGGTTGGCCCGGGTGTGGGGGCTCTTCCATCCAATGCTGATGTTGCTGACTGGTCTCGGGGCAGTGGTATTGCTGGGGATCGGCGGCCGCGATGTGATCATGGCCCGGATCACGATCGGTGACTTCGTAGCGTTCTCATTCTATCTGCTGCAACTCATCTGGCCGATGATCGCGCTCGGCTGGGTGATCAACATGTTCGAGCGAGGTGCAGCGTCGCTGGGCCGCATTCAAGAGATCATGGACGCGAAACCGTCGATCCTGGATAGCGCGCAGCCAGCCGCGATCGTTGATCCACAGGGACGAATAGAATTCCGGGATGTCTGCTTCCGCTATCCTGGCACGGAGCGCCACGTGCTGCAAAACGTCTCGTTCACGATCGAACCAGGCCAGACCGTCGCCATCGTCGGACCCACCGGCTCGGGAAAGAGCTCTATCGTCCGTCTCATACCGCGGCTATACGATCCAGACCAAGGGGAGATCTTGCTGGATGGAATCCCGGTCCGCCAGCTCGAACTCGAGCAACTCCGCCGGCTCATCGCGATGGTACCGCAGGAACCTTTCCTGTTCTCAGAGACGCTGGGCGCCAACATCGCCTTCGGCCTCGACAACGGCGACGCGAGGCCGCGAGTCGAGGCCGCCGCGCAGATCGCCCAATTGGCCGAGACGATCAGTGAGTTCCCAAGCGGCTTCGAGACACAACTCGGCGAACGAGGCATCAACCTATCGGGCGGCCAGAAACAGAGGGCGACACTGGCGCGAGCGCTCACCCGAGAGGCGCCGGTCTTGATCCTCGATGATGCGCTCTCATCGGTCGATACTCACACCGAGGCGGCGATCCTGGCTGGCTTGAAGGGCGTGCTGGCCAAGCGGACCAGCATCATCGTCTCGCACCGCGTCACCGCGGTCAAAGATGCGGACCTCATTCTCGTGGTTGAGGACGGTGCGATCGTCGAGCGCGGTGTCCACGACGAGCTGATCGAAGCAGGCGGCACCTATGCGCGCCTCCTCAGACGGCAGCTGCTGGAAGAGAGCCTCGAGGTCGACGGCGCCGTCAGCCTCGGGCAGTAGTTCTGCCTCAGATCCTCTCCATGATGAATTCCGGAGTGAACTGAACCAGCCAGCCCGCCAGCAGCGTGAACTTGCCCGTCAGCAGAAGTGCTCCTACGAAGATCAGCAGAACGCCCGCCAACCACTCGACGTAGCGGAGATAGCGCCGGAACTTCTGGAACCAGGAAAGGAAAGCCGTAAGCGCCACGGCGCTGACCACGAACGGAATTGCCAGACCGGCCGAGTAGACGCCAAGCAGGCCGACTCCTTCGGCAACACTGGCCCGCGTAGCTGCAAGCGTGAGGATTCCGCCTAGGATCGGGCCGATGCACGGAACCCAACCGGCCCCAAACGCCATACCGACCGCGACCGTGCCGGCATATCCAACCGGCTTGTTCTGGAACTGGTAGCGCTTCTCGCGGCTGAGGATTGGTATCGGCACGATGCCAAGCAGCAAGACACCGAAGAGTATGATGATGACACCACCGACTCGGGCGATGATGTCCTGATAAGAACGGAGCAGCTGGCCAATGTAGGTTGCCGAAGCGCCCATCAGTAGGAAGATGAGCGAAAAGCCGACGACGAACAGCACTGAGTGGGCGAGAGTGACCCATTTCACCCGGTCGCCACCCGACTCGAGCTCCTCCATACCGAGGCCGGTCACGAATGACACATAGGATGGCACAAGCGGCAGGACGCAGGGGCTCAAGAACGATAGCAGCCCGGCGAGGAAAGCCACAGCGATCCCGACCGAGGCGCCGCTATCCAACGGGTGCTCCCTGTTGCCAATAGCCGATCATCTTGTACACGAGTTTCGCGACCAGGAAGTCGGGCGCCACTATTCCAGGAAGCGGCGCAAGCTCCACGACATCCGCCGCCACGACGTTCCTCTCAGAGAAGACCCGGCGCAGCAGAGTCATCGCCTGCTGCCAGGTGCCACCTCCCGGCTCGGGTGTTCCGGTGGACGGCACGAAGGCGGGATCAAAGAAGTCCACGTCGAAGCTGACGTAGACATTATCCGCTAACGCCGCGAGCACTCGATCCATCCATCCGTCACTTTCCAGTTCTTCGCCGTACACCATTGTCAGCCCCAAGCCGTCGATCAGCTGGCGCTCCTCGCTGTCGATGGCCCGGATCCCTACGCCGACCGGTTTGACCCGCTCGACCACCCTACGCATAACACAGGCATGGCTCCACCTGGTTCCGTGAAAGCTGTCACGCAGATCGGCATGGGCGTCAAACTGGAGAACTGAAAGTTCGTCTTTCAACTGATCGGCCCAGTGAAGCACCGGGACCTGTGTGATCGTGTGCTCACCACCGAGCGCGATGACGAATTGTCCGCGCGCGCAAACCTCCGCATAAGCGGGGCGCAGTTCCGCGAGCGCCGCCTCCGGCCCAGCGGCCGTCAGCTCCAGTGATGGGTATGTGTGAATGCCGACACGATAGGGTTCGTTGTCCAGCTCATGATCGTACAGCTCGACATGGCGGGAGGCCCTGAGAATCGCTTCCGGCCCGTAGCGCGTGCCACCCATGTAGCTGGTGCTCGACTCGTAGGGTACAGGCAACAGCGCGACGCGCGACCGGTCAAGGGCGCTGTACTGTTCGCCTAGCCCAAGGAAGCTGCGGGGGTCCTCCCAAGGGAAATCGGACATATCAGGGACTAGGGCAGCAGGACGGCAGCGGTGACCACGCTGACCCACTTGCCGTCTTCCGGACCTTCGGCGGTCTGTGTGACATTGAGAGTCCGAACGATCTTGCCGGAGACCTCCCACTGTGCGCGCTGTTCGTCCCAAGCGGTGTCGGAATTGAAGGGCACACCGAGGATCGTGGCCAACATGCTGGCGGCGAGATCTTCGGCATAATCGCCGGCGACCTTTTCGTTTTGCCCGTACTCGTGATGCTCAGAAAGGTAGCCGAACTGCTCTGGATCTTTTGGGATCGCCACGCCGATGCTGGCGGCGATGAGCCGGCTTGGTTCGTTTGTATCGAGACGCGACATCACGGCAAAAGTGATCTGTCCAGGAGTCAGGTGCTCCAAACCCTCCTCCCGTTCGATCAGCTCGCAATGCGGCGGAAAGATCGACGAAACGTTGACCAGATTGTAACGCGCGATGTTTGCATCGCGTAAGGCCATCTCGAAAGCTGATAGCCGTTCCCGATGCACGCCGACGCCACCGGTGAGAAAGATCTTCTTGGGAACGAAAATGCCGGACTGTTTCAAAGCTTATTCCTCCCAATAGCGCAAAAAAACGCGGCCCCCGCGCCACGGGGTGCCGCGCGCACTCGTGTTGGCCCGGGGCCGTTCCCGGGAAGTGGATAGCGTGCTGGCGCGTCGCTCAACTCGGTGGTGACTAGCTCCGGCAGGCCGGACAATAACCGATGAGCTCCAAGCGATAGTCGAGGATCTCGAATCCGTCATCGCTTCGGAACCCACCAATCAACTCCGAGTCGTGCGAACCTACAACGTCCCGCACTAACCCACAGCGTAGGCAGCGAACATGGTCGTGGTCATCGGTACGACCGTCGTAACGTGCAGGCCCGCCTCCCAGCGCCAGCTTGCGAGCGAGTCCCGCCTCCACGAACGCCTCCAGCGCCTTGTAGACCGTCGCCAGGCTAATATCCGGCAATACTTCCCGCACCTGGGTGAAGATCTCGTCGGCGGTGGGGTGTACGGTGACGCCCCGCAGATAGCGATAAATCGCGCCTCGCTGGGCGGTGTGCCGATGGCCGCTGGCCTCGAGCGCTGACCTCAGCCTATCCTCGGTACTTCCTGCTGCGACTTCCATGGTATCAATCAACCGGTTCAATCTGCGCGCCGTTCGTCGCGAACTCAATAATTGTAGTAAAACTTATTTGTGGACGCCGGCAGATGTCAACTTCCACCAGCCTGTCCGCGATACTGCCTTCCTGACCGTTTCCCGCGCCGTTGCCGTTCGCGAACTGGGCGATCGCCGCATCCCAAGCCTCAGGGCTACCCCCAATCTCGACAACTTCGGGAACTCCGGCTTCCGCGAACCGCTTTAGCAGGCCGTCCGGGATATCCGAAACCCAACGCTGCGGCGCGACACCCTGCTCTCTAACCCGCTGGACCCACTCCAGTTCGTCGCCTTCCGGGTCACTGAACTGCGCGTCCATATGGCTGGTGACGATCCGGCGGCGCTCTTCACCGCCGTCGTAGCACACCAGGACAATGAATTCGCAGGCGCGATCGCGATCGGGAAGCGGTGGAAACACCCACAGCTCCTCGATGCTCGTTGCAGGTAAGTTGTCTGCAAGGGCTCGCAAGCGAGGCTCAAGCGGCAGAACATGATCCGGCCGGTTTTGGCCGTTCAGACCCTTGAGCATCCGACGCCTGGAGCCATTCACACTTCCGTTCTTTCGATGCAAGCTCACCAGCATCCACCTCCCTCACCCAGCTTCCCAGGTTGCCGCACCTGGCTCACCCTGAATCCGGGGTGCCCGTCACCCCCTCAGGGTCTCCAATCATGGCCGAACCCAGCCAGTATTCACACTACTTAACGCTCTAAGATACCGCCAGTTTGTCAGTCTCTCAAGGTTCACGCTTAGCGAGCGACTGGACGGCCGCCCGTACCGCGGCTAAAACCCGCTCGGTCACGTCATCCAACTCACCCTGTAGTGTGGCACCCGCCGCCTTCTCGTGCCCACCGCCGCCAAAGGAACGGGCCAGTGAGGCGACATCCGCGCTTCCGGTCGAGCGAAACGAGATCTTCACCGTTCCATCATCGAGCTGGCGGAACAGGACTGCCAGTTCGGTGCCCGTGCGATTGCGTAGGTGATCGATGATCCCTTCATACTCGTCCAGGTGACCGTAGCGCTGTGCGACATCGCGGCCGAGCGCCGCCCAGGTCACCCCAAGCTTTTCATCGCGCTGCAGGCGCTCCAGAGTTGCCTGCAACGTCCCCTGTTCCGCTGGCGTCAGGTTCGCGAACAAGGGGCGATAGAGCGACTCGGGCGCTGCCCCGGCTTCGATCAGTTCAGCCGCCAGCCGGTGCGTGCGCGAGCTCGTGTTGGAATAGCGGAACGAGCCCGTGTCAGTCACCAGACCGACGTAAAGCGCCTGGGCCGTCGCCGGTGCAAGCGGTAGTCCCGACTGAGCCAGCACGTCGTAGATGAGTTCGGTGGTCGCGGCGGCTGTCGGATCGATGAGCGCGAGCGCAGAGTCGATTCCCGCGCCAGCGACCGGGTGGTGATCGATGACGATGGTGCGTGCCGGAACGTAGTGGGCGGCAAAATCGCCGAGCCGGCTCGATTCAGAGACGTCCACGACCAGCTGGATATCAGCGGAACTCAACGCTTCGATACCCACCGCGTCCGGCGGCAATGTGCCAGTCCCGGGCGGCAGCAGGAAGCGAAAGCGGTCGGGAAACGGACTGGCGGCGAGGAGGCGAACATCTACGCCTAGCGGACCGAAGTGGTGCGCAACTGCACAGGCTGACCCCCAGCCGTCGCCGTCGCCACCTAAGTGTGTGGAGATGGCGATGGAAGCGGCGGCCCGCAGCGCCTCCGCGATCTCACGAGCCGGTTCGATACGGCGGGGGATCGTTTCGATCACGTTACTGCCGCAGTAGCCGTCGGGGCGCGCTAGTGCAACGCCGAAGGCTAGCGACGCTCGGCCTTGAGCCGACGGTGTACCTCGCGATTCTCGATCCAGGGTCTGCGGGCAAAGTAGCTCTTCGTCAACTGCGCCACTTTGGGCGAGAGGAGGAGCAATGCCAGCAGGTTAGGAACGATCACGATGCCAAGGAAGACATCTCCGAGCGTCCATGCGACCGCCAGGGTCAGAATCGCGCCAACGAAATGCATAGTTACGAAAGCGACCTTATAGGGCAGCACCGCCACGTGCCCGAACAAGTAGTTGGCGCAACGGTCGCCGTAGTAGCTCCACGAGATGGCAGTGGAGATCGCAAACAGGAATACACTGACGATGACGATGAAGCGACCGGCCGTGCCGGGCAGCCCCCTCTGGAATCCGAGCATCGTCAGCGGTGCACCGCTTTCCACTGCGTCGGCGTAAAGCGATGTGTAGCGCGCACCGTCCGTCGAGACCGCAGCGCCCTGTCCTGGGTAAACGATTCCGCTGAAGATGCGCGTCTGTTCAGGATCGACGAACAACGGTTCAACCGCCACTTCATGCCAGGCGATCCGTGGCATGTCAGGCTGGGCCGCGACGTAGTGGCCGTCTGTGATCGCAATCTCTGCGGGCGCCTGGGCCCGTACTTGGCCGCCGTCCTCCATCATCTGAACGTAGGAGACATCTCCGCCGACGAGGGTGATCTCGGTGGGAATGCGTTCTTTCCAAACACCCGTGAGCGTGATGACCAGGCCGGTCAGTGTGCAGATCACGATGGTGTCGATGAACGGCTCCACCAGAGCGACGACGCCCTCCGAGACCGGCTCGTCCGTCTTGGCCGCCGCGTGCGCGATGGGCGCGGAGCCCTGGCCGGCTTCGTTCGAGAAGAGACCGCGCTTCACTCCCCACATCATTGTTAGGAGGAAAACGCCGACGCCCGTTCCCGCTATGCCGGCCGTGGGCTGGAAGGCTTCGCGAAAGATCAGCCCGAACGCCGGGATCACTTTGTCGTAGTTCAGCGCGATGATCGTGAGCGCCCCGGCCGCGTAGATCGCCGCCATCACCGGTGCCAGGATCCCGGTCACCTTTCCGATCCGCGCGATCCCGCCGATGATCACCAGCGCCACGATGCTGGCCGTAACCAACCCGGTAATCCATACGGGCACGCCAAACGAGGTACGCATCGTGTCGGCGACCGTGTTGGCCTGGATGGCATTGCCGGTGAGAAACGCCGTGGTGCCGAGCATCACGGCGAAGAAGACTGCCAGCGGTTTCCAGGCCGGCCCCAAGCCCCGCTCGATGTAGTACATCGGGCCGCCCGAAACCGTCCCCTCCCACTTGCGCGGATCGAGATCCTCTTTCTCGACCTGTCGGTAATGCTGGGCAAGTGTGACCTCGGAGTATTTCGTCGCCATGCCGACGAACGCCGTCATCCACATCCAGAACAGCGCGCCCGGGCCGCCCCAGTGGATCGCTATGGCCACGCCCGCGATGTTACCGATCCCGACAGTCGCGGAGAGCGCCGTGGTCAGCGCCTGAAAGTGAGAGACGTCGCCAGGCTCGTCAGGGTCATCATAGATACCGCTGGTGACGGCAAAGCCGTGCCCCAATTTGCGGAGTTGCAGGAAGCCGAGGCGAAAGGTGAGAAACACGCCCGTGCCCAACAGCCCGATCACCACCCAGGGGATCTCCTGACCGCTGACCGGGATCCCCCGGTCCCAGATGTATACCGAGACCGTGTTGACGATTCTCTCTAAGACTTCCATAAGCGCTTTCGTCTGAAGAGGCAGGCCGACTGAATCGCGCTACTCTAGGACGGCCCTGCAATGGTGTCAAGCAAAACGGACTAGGACCGCCTCGGCGCGAACTTTGCCCAAGTGGAGGCCAAGTGAACCCACCGGCTCGAACTGAAACCGTTCACCCGACCCTTGTGCAGCGCCGCTACGAGTTCTGCACGACCGCTGAAATAAGGAAGTTCGACGACGGCGCGCCCGATCTCCGCCAGGGTATGAGCATCCGAACCCGCTCCACCGGGTAACCCGCGCGCCTCAGCCCAACGCTGCGCTTTGGCGTTCAGCTCTTGCCGGTGAATACGCGCATTGAAGACCTCTACGATGTCGATCCATGGTAGGATCTCGGCCAATACCTTTTCACCCAGACCCTTGCCGCTGGCGAATGGGTGTGGCACGTAGACCAAGCCACCCTGCTCGCGGATCGTCTGAACGGTCTCGAGCGCTGGGGTTCCCTTGGGAATTCGAGCCGAGACGAACAGGCCCGAAATATCCACACCCTCCGCCGTTTTCACTTCCTCCCCGACAATCACGAGCTCCGGGTCGAGCTCACGGGCGCGGAGGGCGCCGTCAATCTCGTTGTGGTCGGTGATGGCGATTCTGTCGAGCCCGCGGGCACGGGCTGTCGCAACAACGTCAGAGTAATCGTTTAGGCAATCGTAAGAGGCCCGCGTATGGATGTGGAGGTCGATTCGCAGAGTCTTCAAACGGCCTAGCTCAGCTTCTCGATCTCTTTCCAAGTCTCCCAGGCCCGCCGCTCGAGCGTGGTGATGTCGGAATCGTTGTCGATGATGAAGTCCGCCCTTCCCCGCTTTTCATCTGCCGGCATCTGCGCCGCCGCAATGGCCCGGGCCTCATCGACCGAAAGACCACGCTTGCCAACCAGTCTTTGGATCCGCTGCTCTAGCGGCGCGTCTATCAGCAACACGACGTCGAAATCCTCGGCGATTCCCGTCTCGTACAACAGCGGGACAACGCCGATCACGATTCGATCACCGCGTGCTTCGGATTCGGCGAACAGCTCGCGAGAACGGGCACGGATCGCCGGGTGCAAGATGGCTTCCAAGCGCGCGCGCGCTTCCGGGTCGGCGAAGACAAGGGCACGCAGCGCCGCTCGGTCCAGCGTGCCGTCCTCCGCAAAGGCCGCATCACCCCATAGCTCTCGAATCTCTTCCAGAGCCGGGCTGCCCAGCGCCACCACCTCACGCGCCAGGACATCCGTATCGATCACGGTGGCACCCCAGCCGGCGAAGAGGCCAACGACCGTGGTCTTGCCAGAGCCGACGTTTCCGGTCAGAGCGACTCGCAACATGGGTCTCAGGCCCGAGTGGACGTCGAAGTCATATCGAGCAACCCGCTACCTTTCTCATCCTCGACACCCAGAACCTTGATGAACCGGTTGACCAGCTCCTCGCTTTTCAGACGGATGTCTTCCGCCGAGAGATCTGCCACCGGCACGCGAGCCCCAGCCATCATCCCGTGCCCACCGGCACTGCCCTGCGTGCCGACCACATGGCGTAGCAATTCCCCGGCTGAAGCGTCCGGGAGCGAGGTCCGGATCGAAATGAGGATGTCGTCCTTCGAGCGGCCAATGCAGAAAGACCAGTCCGCTCCCTGCAGGCGCAAATAGAAGTCGGCCAGTTCCGCGACGAGATCCGGGTAATCGAGATGACCCAGGTACGAAATGACCACCGGCCCCCGGGTTCGTGCCCGCTCAAGCGAACGGTGGAGAGACCTGAAGTAGGCGGGCGGCAGCTGCGGATAGCGGATCCGCGATATCAGCGCGCGATCGGCTCCCGGATACAGCGCCAGGCTCGCTTCGATGTCGTCCTCGGTCGCCTCACGTCCCAGATCCTGTGTCTCGGACTGTATGCCGTAGAACAGCGCGGTGGCCAATACCCCCTCCAACGGCATGCCGGCAGCCTGCAAGTACTGGGTCAGAATGGTACAGGTCGAGCCACAGCCGGCTCGAACATCGTGGAACGCCACGCGCTGCGTCTCTTCCCGCAGCGGATGGTGGTCGATGACAACGGTCGCCTCTCGGTCCGGGGGCAAGGAGTTGTTCCCGGTTCCAGGCTGCGTATCCACCAAAGCGATGCAGTCGACGTCGCCAAAGGACACGAGCCGGGTCGGCGTCACCGGCAGGCCCAGCGATTCGACCATCGTACGGTTCTCAGCGCGACCGACGAACCCGCCGAATCCGATCCGCGCGGAGATGCCGTCAAAGGTCTCCACCAGTCGCAACAAGCTGAAGGCGGCCGCCAGGGCGTCCGGGTCAGGGTTATCGTGAGTCAGGATCAGCAAACGGGCACTACCCGCCAACGCCGCCTTCAGCTCCGCGAGCCGTGCCGCGGGGGCGGTGCCGGCGGATAGACCCGTCCGGCTGCTGCGTCTGGAGGGCGATGCCATGATTCGCTCAGTCAGAACAGTCACCCAGCGGATAGGGGTGACCGCAGTTAGTGCAATGGCTGCCTTTGCAACCTCGAGGTCGATCCGCTACGGCACTGCCGCAGTTGAGACACAGTCGCCGCCGCTCGGACGCGGCCGCCAAGTTGCGATGACGTTCCAGCTCACTCAGCCGCTTCAACCGACAGCTCCGGTGAGAAACGGGTTGAACTGCCGCTCTCTTCCTACCGTCGTGGCGGGGCCGTGGCCCGAGTAGAGGAGTGTTTCATCCGGCAAAGTCAGCAAGCGCTCGTGTATTGACTCGAGCAGAGTTCGATAGTCACCACCGGGCAGATCGGTGCGTCCGATCGACCCCGCAAACACGCAGTCCCCCACCAGCGCGAAGCCCTGCCCGATCAACGATACGTGACCCGGTGAATGGCCCGGTGTGTGCCGCACCTCGAGCCGCTCGCTGCCAACTTCAATAATCTGGCCGTCCTCTAGTTCCGCGTCGGGCCGAGGCGGCGTTTCGATCTCGAGCCCAAAGGAGCGCGCCTGGATGGGCGCCGCCGTGTACAGAGCCATATCGGCTGGATGCAGGTGTACCGGTGCACCCGTTTCACGCTTAGCGCCGGCGACGCCGCCGATGTGATCCAGGTGGGCATGCGTGAGAAGAATCGCCTCGACCGCGGCGCGCTCAGCCGCGGCTGCCGCCAACAACCGCTGGCTTTCGGCGCCGGGATCCACCAGCACGCATCGACGGGCCTCCTCACAGATCGCCAGGTAGGCGTTCGCCTGTAGCGGCCCCACCGGGAAGCCGAGGATCTTCAAATACCCTCCTGTGCTTCGTGAGATAATAAGGACTGAGCGGAGCCGAAAAAAGGAAGGCCCGCCTGGGCGGGCCCTTACTCTGAATAGCGGCAGCTGCTAGACGGCAAACGACGAGCCGCAGCCGCAACCGCCCGTGGCGTTCGGGTTGCTGAAAGTAAACCCCGAGCCCTGGAATGAGCTGGCGTAACCGATCAGCGTGCCCCTGAGATACTGGGAGCTGAACGGGTCGACGAAAAGCCGAACGCCCTCGGAGACCAGTACTTCATCATCCTCGCGTGGCTCCTCTTCGAGGTTCAGCCCGTACTGAAAGCCGGAGCAACCGCCGGGAAGCACGCTTACGCGCAAGCCTGCCGACTCGACCGACAGGTTCTCGTCCTTTATGAAGAGTCGCGCCTTGTCGGCCGCTTCCGGGGTCAGAACCACCGAAGCGGTTGAGCTCTGCGTCGTCTCTGCCATGTCTTCCAATCCTCCAAGAGCCTCTCTACGCCTGCACTTATGCTACACAACCAGACCTTGTCACGTTCCACCAGAAGCTAGCCGCTGCCTGCGACCTGTCAACAAAACCCGGTCTAGCGTGCCGCGCCGGCGCCGGTGCGCTGGCGCGACTCTCGCAATTCCGTGAGGTACTTCTCCGCCGCGATCACCGCAGTTGTCGCGTCGCCGACCGCTGTGGTGATCTGGCGGGTCAGCTGGGCGCGAACGTCGCCTGCCACAAACAGGCCCGGTATCGACGTGCGCATGTCGCGATCGGTTATTAGGTAGCCACCGGCATCGTGTTCCGCATGCTGCTCTAAGAGTCCGGTATTGGGCCGGAAACCGATGAAGACGAATAGGCCCGTCGCATCGAGCAATCTATCCTCGCCGCTGACAACATCGCGTAGCCGCAGTCGCTTCATGCCGCGCTCATCACCAAGGACCTCTTCAACCACGCTGTTCCAGATGACCTCTATTTTCGGGTTGTCGAACACCCTCTGCTGCAGGATCTTTTGCGCACGCAACTCGTCGCGCCGATGTATCAAGTAGAGCTTCTCAACATATCGCGTCAAAAACTCCGCCTCCTCCGTCGCTGCATCGCCACCTCCCGCCACCGCGATCGTCTCGTCTTTGAAGAACGCACCGTCACAGATCGCGCAGTAGCTGACCCCACGCCCGGAATACTCCTCCTCTCCTGGCACGTTCAGCTTGTTGGGTGTGCCACCCGCAGTGAGAATCACAGCCGGAGCACGATAAACGGGGCCCTCCTCCGTCGTTACTCTGAAGTCACCGTCATCCAGCTTCTTTATCCCTTTGACCGTCGCATTGTCGATTTGCAAGCCGAACTTCTGGGCGTGTTTGGTCATGCGGTCCGCAAGCTCGTGCCCATCGACTTCAGGTAATCCGGGATAATCGTCGATCAGCTCCGTGTTCAAGAGCTGGCCACCCGGGATGCCGCGTTCCAGTACCACGGCCTCGAGTGCTGAGCGCTTGCCATAAAGGCCGGCTGTCAAACCGGCGGGCCCGGCACCGATGATCAGCAACTCGTACTCTTTCTCACCCCTAGCCTGATCGTTCGTCATGTCTCGAGGTCCTTGTGAATCTCCGAGCGGCCCCGCTGGTCAGCCAGCGCGGCGGCGCGCAGTCTTTCGTACCACTCGTAGGGCACTGGCTGGGAGGCCAGCTGCCCGCGGCGGCGGTCGAGTGCACCGTGCCAATCAGATCCGCCGGTCTCCAGGATCTCCAGCTCGGCAGCTAGCTTGCGCAGCTTGTTGACCTCCACCTTTCCGTGGTCAGGATGAAGCGTTTCGAGACCATCCAGACCCTCGTCCACCAACCGCCGAATCGTCTCTGCACCATGAGTCTTGCCCGGGTGCGCCAGTACCGCCAGCCCCCCCGCTTCATGAATACGACGGATTCCTTCCGCCGGGCTGACACGCTGGGTCGGAACGTAGGCGGGTTGACCCGCCGCGATGAACCTGGCAAAGGCCTCCCCGTAACCGTCCACCCAGCCCCCCGCAACAAGGGCCCGCGCCACATGCGGGCGGGCGATCAGCCCTTGCTGCGCCGCTTCGGCTCGTACAGCCTCGAAAGTTAAACCAACCCCCAGCTCGTTGAGCTTCCCGACCATCGCCTCCGCCCGACGTACCCGGTCCTCGCGCGCTGCCTCTAGAAACTCCAACAGGCCGTGGTTGTTTACATCGATATAGTAGCCGAGCAAATGCGTCGACCCCATCTCGTCGTAACAGGAGAATTCGATCCCCGGTACAAACTCCAATCCCGCTTCGGAAGCTGCGTTTCGCGCCGCGGCGATACCCGCAACGGTGTCATGGTCGGTTAAGGCGATCGCCGCCAGCCCGCACGCCAGCGCCGCTGTTACGACATCCTGCGGCTCGGCTCGACCATCTGAGCAGGTCGAATGCAGGTGCAAGTCGGCCCTTACAGCAACCGCCTCGGGAATCTCGTATCTATCTGCCACGTCTGCTGTCACTCACTGACCGTCTAAACTTAGAACACTTGTGGGTTCCCGATCGTAAGAACGGCCGCGAGCGAGGGGCCCACGGCCGTAAGCGGAAACGTACGCGGGCGGGCCGGCGTGTCAACGCGCCAGGCGTTTGCGGATTGACACGCCGACCCGGCTGACGGAGTTTTAGTCTGGACGAAAAAACTGTGCACCGGCCACTCCGTAGTTACAGCTCCGGCACGGGACGCGACGCTGAGGCGTTGGACGCGGGCGAGCGCTCCCGGGCCGTCGAGGACTATCTGAAGGCGATCCGCCATCTCCAGCAGGAGAGCAGCCAAGTCAGCACATCGTCGCTGGCCCAGCAGTTGGAGCGCTCTCCCGCCTCTGTGACCAACATGATCAAGAGTCTGGCGGAGCAAGGGCTGGTGGAGCACGAGCCTTATCATGGAGTACGGCTCAGCGAAGCCGGCGAGCGCGAGGCGCTGCGGATCATCCGACGCCACCGGGTGATCGAGGCCTATCTGATCGAGCGCCTCGGCTATTCCTGGGATCGAGTGCACGCAGAAGCAGAGCGCCTCGAACATGCCGTCTCGGACGAGTTGGTCGAGCGGATGGCGGATGCCCTTGGGCATCCCGAGTTGGATCCTCACGGTTCGCCAATTCCCACGGCGACCGGCGAGGTGGCCGAGCGACGTCACCCGCCGCTGTCAGAAGTCGGGCCGGGAGCGCGAGTGACGGTACGCGAGGTCAGCGACGCGGACGAGGAAAGGTTGCGTTATCTGGCGGAGCTGGGTTTGTTTCCCGGCACGCCGCTTGAAGTACTGGAGAGCGCACCATTCGACGGCCCGATACGAATCCGGATCGGCGGTGAAGAGAGAACGCTGGGGCGAAATCTCGCTGACATCGTCCGGGTCGAAGAAATCGGCCGGGATCGCGATCCCGGGCCAGACCGCGGATAAGACAGAGAACCAGACAACCTCGAGAATCCCGAACCAATGCTGACGATCAAAGCCAACGGTGACACTTGGAAGGTGCGGCTGGGGGAAGATCATCCCCGGCCGGGCATCCGCCTGGTCCTCTTCTTCTGCCAACCAACGGGCCAAAGGCCTTATCGAGTCGTCGAGGTGGACGAGTCCCGTTTTGGCAGTCAGAAGGATCTCGAGGGACTGGCAAAGAAGGAATTGCTCGACCTGTTCGAGAAGAGCACGTCGATGGACATCCCCGTCTATCGTTCCGACGAAGTCACCGACGTGCGTCGCAGCGGTAGCTGAAGTCGGGCCGCTTCGATATCCCTGACTTTCCGAGATCGCCCGGGCCGACGAAATTTCACCGGGTGGCCCTGTCTCAGGTCGGAATAAACAGTTGATCAGCGGTCAGGGTGCGAACCGTAGCTGCGATGAGCTCGGCGGCGCGGTCCAGATCCTCGAGCGCGATCATCTCGTTGGGCGTGTGCATGTAACGGTTGGGAATGGAGATCAGCGCCGTGGCGATGCCCGCCCGGGCCATCACGATGCTGTCCGCGTCCGTGCTTGTCCGCCCCGGCGCCGCTTCGATCGAGAAAGCGATCTTCTCGCGCTCCGCAACCTCGACGATCGTCTCGAACAAAACGGGATTGACGGCTGAGCCGCGACTGAGCACCGGTCCCGCGCCGAGGCGATGGTCACCATGTCCTTTCTTCTCAGCGCCAGGATAGTCGGTGGCATGAGTGACGTCCACGACGAAGGCAACCTGCGGATCGAGACCGAAGGCGCTCGAACGCGCGCCGCCGCCGCTTGCTCCGCCGATCTCTTCTTGTGCCGTAGCCACCGCTACGACCCGCGCCGCCGGGCGTTCAGCGGCCAACCGCCGCAAAGCCTCCAGCGCCACCAATGCACCGACCCGGTTATCGACGCTGCGCGACGCGATCCGCCCGTGTGGCAGATCGATTAACCCTGCGGCCAACACCGCCGCGTCGCCGACGCGAACGCGACGACGTGCGTCTTCGCCATCCTTCGCACCGATATCGATCCAGAGATCCTTGATCTTGGAAGGACGATCGCGATCCTCCTTCTCCTGCAGGTGAATCGCCTTCTTTCCTACAAGCCCTGGGATCAGTCCCGTCTTCGTGAGCAACTCGACGCGCTGGCCAACGATGATCTCTGGATCCCAACCGCCGATCGTAGAGAAATACAAGAACCCCTCGTCATCGATGTGGTTGACCATGAGGCCGATTTCATCGATGTGCCCAGCGATCATCACCCTGGGTTGGCCCTGTTCATTCAGCAACGCAAAGCTGTTGCCTGCAACATCTGCCCAGGCGCGGTCAGCAAACTTCTCGGCTTCCTGCCGCCAGGCCCGCGCAGGCGCCGCCTCGTGACCGGAAGGCCCCGGCAACGTCAGTAGCCGCCTGAAGAAATCGATCGAACTGTCATTCATGGTTGTTTGACATTTCCGTAAAGATCAGCTCTCGAACGGCGGCGCGGCCAGAGACGTGTCCGGCCAATCACCGTACACTCCTTCAGCTGCGCTGTCCGGCTCCGGCATGGTGCCTCGACTTGCCAGCGCCTCCTCGGCCGCAGTCTCCACCTCTTCGATCAAGCGGGCCTCAACCGCTTCGAGCGCCGCTTTGTTCGACTCTTCTGCGGTACCGGGTGCGCAGGGCTCGCGGCTCTGCAAGTCCAGTGGCGCGGCGTGCAACCAGGTCTCGTAGCAGCCGATGGGATCGCGCCGCCCCCAAGCGGCAAACATCTCGGCGCTGAATATTTGGCGCGCCTCCTTTTCGTCATGGGTGGCGTGACCCGACATGCGATAAGTGTCCGCCATCAGAAAAACAGGCCCGCCGGCGGAGCGACAGCGATCCACTGCCCAACACGTCGCGGCGTAAGCATCCAGTACGTGATTTCCGTCGAAGGCGGCGCTCTCGACTCCGTAAGCAGGACCCCAGTCCGAGAAGTCCGCTGCCGCGTGATGCTGGTCGAGCCTGGTGCCGAGGGCCACCTGGTTGTTCTGAATGATGCAGATGACCGGCAGACGCTGGACCGCGGCGAAGTTGAGGGCTTCGTGGACGCTTCCGGTCTTGGTGGCACCATCACCGATCCAGGTGAGTGCCAGACGCTTGGTGCCAAGCATGCGAAACGCGAGGCCGTAGCCGGCAATCACCGGGGCAAGACCACCGACCATGCTGATCGGAGCCACGATCCCATACTGGCGCCCACCAACGTGGAGATCGCGACCGCCAGTAGGTGAATCGGCGGTGGCGAGGTAGCCACGGAGCATGTCGGCGACCGGCATTCCCATCTCATGACAGGCACCTGCATTGCGTATCATCGGACCGACCACATCCCCCTCCGGGCCGTTTCGGTCGAGGGCATGAACGGGTCCGATGGTCGTGGCTTCTTCTCCGGTTCCCAGCCACGCTTTCGAGATGACGCCCTGCCGTACCCAGCGCTTCAAAGCGATATCATAAAGACGAAAACGCAACATCCCGGCATAAAGCGCCAACAGCTGGTCGGGTGTCAGCTCCGCCACCCGCTGCTGCCGGTCTTTGTTACGCTGGATGGTCTCCGAGTACTGCCGCATCGTCTGCTCGTCCGGTGACCACTCAACATATTCTGGTGGATCGAATGCTGGGTATCTCTTCATCCGCTCGTTGTCGGCTTGGTGTTTATACCGATCAGCTTATCCTGTCTGGTTGCAAAAGGGCAAGGCAGGGGGCGACGGCGGGCGGGGCGGTGGAGAGCCTCCCTTCTCTTCAGTCCCGGCTCTCCTCCTCGAGAATCCTCTCGAAGATCCTTCTCTTCAGTTCGGGCGGAGCACAGGTGCGGCCCTGCTCGGCGAGGAACCTCAAGAAGGCCTTCTCGAAATCGTAGTGGGGGTAGCAGCGTTTGCAGAGATCGAGGTGCCCGCGAATCTTCGCCACGGTTTCTGCGTCCTCAAGCTCACCGTCGATGAACTCGTACAGTTGCGCCACGACATCGCTGCAGTCGATCCCGCCAGGAGGCGACGTGCCCCGGCCCTTTCGCTTCCCCAATTTCCAGAACGCGGTCATCACCTGATATAACCCATCTCCAGAGCGTACTCGTACAGGCGCTGCTGCAACCGACGCCTTCCCCGAAACAGCCGCGATTTGACGGTGCCAACCGGCACCTCGAGTATTTCAGCGATCTCCGCATAACTCAGTCCCTCAACGTCGCTGAGCACCACGGGAATCCGGAACTCTTCAGGTAGGTCTTGTATTGCTCGCTTCACTTCGTCGTCGACGATGAAACGGAAAAAGGATCCGGCCGGATCCCTATCCTGAACAGACTCGAACACCGACACATCCTGAACCGCTTCGAATTCGACCGCAGTAGGCCTTTTGCTTTCCCGGCGATACTTGTTGATGAAGGTGTTCCGCATGATTGTCACGAGCCAGGCGCGACAGTTCGTGCCTTTCTCATATTTCTCCCAGGCCCGGAATGCCTTCGTCACCGTATCCTGGACAAGATCCTCGGCATCCGGGTTATTGCCCGTCAGGCGGAGCGCGACATTGAACAGGGTGTCCAGGTGGACCAGCGCCTCGCGCTCGAACTCGCTGTGCTTCGCTGAGTTTTCGTCAGCCATTGAAGGTCTCTGATGCTGGGGCTCGGGCTTCCGTGCACTATTTAGCTGTCGGCCATCCTCATTGCAACGTCCGGCGTTGTGCAAAAGTTCACCCCTGTGCCTTGCCTGACCCGCGGGTCAACCGTGCTAGCTTTGCGACCGCTGCCGCTGCGCTTGGCGCCCAACGGGACCCCGATTCGTCGCGGTCCGGCGGATCGGTCGGCGTGTCCGCGTCCTGCGTCGCAGGCGATGTCTGGCATCGGTTGCCCGATTCTTGGCCAAAAAGCCAATTGTGGCTTAGATTTCGCAGATACTGGCTTACTGGGGGGCTTTTGGGATATATTGTAGCGAACCCTACGGTACCCGTCGTCGCGGCGAAGGCCCGGCGATTGGACTTGTTGGTGCTGGCCACGCCCGTCGAGGCCGGCTGTAAGACCCGCCATTGGTTAGAACTACACCCTGTGGAGTCGTGGAAGTCTCAACGGTAACTCGCTGTCGGCGAGCGCCGTCGTCTAGGCGCGTCCTGCCCTCGGGGTGACCTCCAGAGAAGGGAGTCGACTATGCGATTCGGCCAGAGGCCGATGGCGGTCCTGAAAAGCTTGACACTCTCGCAAGTGGATGGATTGCGCGCAATTGGCAAAGCGCGGAACTACCGCAAGAACGAGGGCGTGTACGAGCTCGGCGAGCCCGCGGCAGCTTTACACCTGGTGTTGCGAGGGCGAGTTCGCCTGCGCGACCGAGATTGGGAAGGACGTGATATCACCGTAAGCTTCGCCGCCGAGGGCGAGGCATTCGGTTTGGAGGCGTTGGCTGAGATACCCAAGCGGGTTCTATCGGCGACGGTGGCCGAGGCCAGCGAGATACTGTCCATCGATTCCGACGCGCTTCGCGAACACCTCACCCACGACGGCACTCTTGCCCGCCACCTGCTCCAGCACTCTGCTGAAGTTGTCACTCACATGGAAGAACGCGTCAAGATGCTGGCGTTTCTCGATGTGCCGACGCGTTTGGCCGGAACCATCCTCTGGCTCGCCGATCGATACGGGGTGAGAGTCGAGCGTGGACTGGAAGTGCCTTACTGGTTCACTCATCAAGAAATGGCTGATCTGATCGGGTCGACGCGTGAGACCGTGACGACCGTGCTGGCGGACTTCAAGCGGCAAGGGCTTATCGACAGCCGCAGCCACCATTTCGTAGTGATCGATCGTAGCGCGTTGACCGAACGCATGAAGCTCCCCCGATTCGGCGGAGTCGTTGAATCCAGGGTCTGACGCCGCGTCATTGCGACGTTCCATCGAACGTCACTATGACGCACTTTCGTTGCTGTACCGTTTGTTTTGGGGCGAGCACCTTCATCACGGTTTGTGGCGGAGTACGTCTGATCGACCGCACACAGCGCAGGAGAGGCTCGTCAGCCACCTCGCGAGCCGGGCAAGTGTAGGTCGGCAGGAACGAGTCCTAGATGTCGGCTGTGGATACGGCGCGTCAGCAAGATGGCTTTCCACAAATCTCGACTGCCATGTGACTGGCATCACCCTGAGCCGGTCACAGGCCCGCCTGGCTCATAAACGCAATCTCAGGTCGAATCTCAGCGCGAACACTACCGTCGTGCGCGCCGACGCCTCCGCCCTTCCGTTCGCTCAGCCGCGTTTCGATCTGGTCTGGGTCGTCGAGTGTCTCGAGCACCTTGAAGACAAGCGCCGGTTTGTTTGCGATGTGGCAGCGCTGCTCCGGCCGGAGGGCCGTCTTGCCCTCTGTACCTGGCAGCGGGGCGAGGGAGTGCCTGCCGATGACCCGTTGGTGCGAGCGGTTTGTGATGCGTTTCTTTGTCCTTCGCTGGCTTCGGAGAAGGAGTGCCGCGATTGGTGTAAGCAGGCAGGCTTAGACCTCGTCCGCAGCGAAGATCTGACATCGCAGGTCCGGGCCACCTGGGACATTCTCATCGAGCGCGTGTCGCCGCGCTGGCTACAACCAGCGCGGCTAATCGTGAGTCGTGATGTGCGCCGCTTCCTCGACGGATTCCCGCTAATCGCGGAAGCCTATGACCTCGGTAGGATGAGATATGGCCTGCTCGTCGCCGGGAGGAACTAGGGCAATCCGTGATGGCGACCCTGGTAAACCAGGTCGCCACTCGAGCGCTCGCGCAGCGAGAGCCGCACGGTGACCCCGTCATAGTCAATCGAACCCCTGTACAGCGAGGCGCACTCCAACCCCAGCCGCATGGACACCAGAGTACCGCCCCGCTCCCGCTGGTAGTAGTTGCGCAAGCGGAGAATGGCGAGGAAGGCGACCGCCTTACAATCGTCCAGCGTTACGGCACTGGCGCGGTACCGGAGAGTTGCCTCGACGCCACCGACGTAAGAGCTGAGGCCGGTCCACTGGATCGCTGCAGTATCGATCTGCAACAGGTGTTCGGGCGCCACGTCGAACGGCAACTGCGCTAACGTTCGGCTTGGCGAGGCGAGCAAGACTGCGCCTACGATTAGAGCTGTAACGAGCCCGGGTCGTGCGTTCAAGCTTACTCCAACCATCTCGACGGGACTGGCGTTCAACGAACAAGCGCAAAGCTAGCAGAATTCGCCAGTAGATGGCAGGGGTGTGGCGGGTAATCGAACGTGGCCGCGACTCTACGCCGCTCCGTTAAGCTCGGCGACGACTTTCTCCAAGAGCTCGCCGGCGCGCGACAGCTCTTCGCCCTTCTGGTCGCCGTTCTTCGAATAAGCGGCTTCAGCCGCGGCGGTGTTCAGCCTTCGGTACGCCTCCAACGTACGACCGGCCAATTCGCGCAGCCGCAGCTGCTCAAGGTTCCTCTGATCCTTTGCCAACGGATATCACCTCCTGGCTCAATTTGGCCGTCCCCAGGCAACGGCGACTTGCGCCGTGCCGGAAGTACGTGCCTCACGCAAAGCCCGGTTTGAAGCCACCAGCAGCAGCTCCGGGCACGCCTGCACCTGGCCATTCTGCCCGTAGACGCCAGCCACTCCGGCGCTGAAGGTTACGGGAAATTCACCATCCACACGCCGCGACAGTGACAGTGAGGTAAAGCGCTCGGCCAGTTTGGCTCCCCCGACGGGTGGTGTGTGCGGAGCGAGCACCATGAACTTAAGCGCCTCCAGCCGACCGATTACATCTGAATTGCGGGTCTGGTGATGAAGTGCCAGCGAGAAGTTGCGGCCGGCTGCCAGTAGCTCATCATCACTGAGCTCGCTGCCAGCCGGCAACTGATCGGCTCCAAAGACCACGCAACACAGCGCGTCGTTGCTACGGTGTGCTAACGCGGCAACTTCCCTCAGGCGGCGCTTCATCCCCTGAGAGCTGTAGTGCCCCGTGTCCAAATCGATCAGCATGCCGGACTGGAGCTCGTCCATGTCTCGTTTGATACAGACCCAATTGCTCAGTTTGGCCACCAGCTCTGATGAAGCGACCGGAATCTCGACAACATCCCAGAAACCGTCCCCCAGCGCGCCGACCCGAGCCTCGTAGGAAGTATCCTGGCCGCACAAGCCGATGATCGGAATCGTCGGCTTATTGCGGATGTTGCGCAGCTGGCGTCCGACGTCGATCCGCGACCGGACCGGCAGTCCCAAGTCTAGCAACACGGCATCGCTGCGTCGATCATTGAGGAAGTCGGATAGCGAGTCGGGGCGGCGGCGTGAAGAGAGATGGTAGCGCTCTGGCGGAAGGATTGTGGTGAGTGATTCCAGCAGCAGTTCGTCGCCGGTGTAAATCATTACCGTGGCGGGTCCATGCCGTGTTGCCGGAGCCGGGGCATCCAGCGATAACCCGGCGCGGACCTTCCCCATGTGCATCTCCACCTCCGTTTTCGGAAAGCTCGCTGGCCCTCAGCTGAGGGGGATGCAAGAGGCGAGCCGGTGCACGGCCGACCCGGTTGTTCCAAGCTAACTGACGTTATGCCAACGGGTTGGGACGACCATCCCTGGCGCTAGGCCGCTCAAATTGGCCCGCCACTTCCTGCGGTCATCATGCAAAGATTTCCGGTCGGGTGGTCTGGGTGTCGACTGAAAACGCTACGGCGCCTGCTCCCGGGCCAGGTCAAATACAGGACGGAGTTCAGCATGCCAACGCTCCAGAACCTTGGGATCGGTTGGCTGGCTGAGATATCCCTCCACCGCCTCCGCCGAGACGCTGCTGCGCGTAATCGGGCGTGAGTGCACTCTCAGAAGCCAGCGATCGGGCGGGGCATCCCCGGTGCCTGGCGGGATGGGGGAAACGTTCCAATGGCCGCCCCAAACCTGGAACGTGTCCATAATTGCGTCGCGGACGCGCTCTCTCAGATCTTCATCCATCGTGCTTGCTCTCGCTCTCTAGAGGGGTTTAAGGACCGGGCGCCAAGACGGAATCCCGTCTGGCCTTCAGGGGCAAAGGGCTGCGATCGTGCCAGCGACGGCTCGGCTCGAGCGACGGCTCGCCGCCGGCCAACGAAGACCTGGTGAAGCGCCAAACCTATGGCAAAGACCACACTCGCCACAACATGCGCGACGACCAGCGCCCGCAGCCATCCTATATGAGTCACCGCCTGAATCAAGTAGCCCGTGAAGATCATGGGCAAGGCCATCAGTGCCGCCGTGATACCGCTTTTCCGACCCCAGGTCCTGCCCTCGCGATAGTGGCTCCAGATGTGCCGCAGCGCGATCAGTCCGAGAGCAAAGATCAGCAGCGGCGAGACGATGATATGCGATTTCAGGAACCAGGGCTGAAGCGGGTGGTTAATCAATGACCACGGATCGTCGTTCAGCACCAGATATCTCGTCCAGAACAGACCGACACCGGTAAGCGTCGTAGCCAGCGCGCTTGCCCATACGACCCATTTCTCG
Organism: Gemmatimonadota bacterium; assembly: GCA_041617795.1. Taxonomy (GTDB): domain Bacteria; phylum Gemmatimonadota; class Gemmatimonadetes; order Palauibacterales; family KS3-K002; genus JBFJOD01. The sequence continues at coordinate 31,369 of JBFJOD010000013.1, forward strand.
AAACTGCTCACCGCGCTTTCACGCCCACAGACGCCTCCAAGGGCTGGATCACCTGATGCAGCGCCAGCACGCGGCGCGACGCACCTGTCACTGCCCGTGACGTGAGCGTCGCTCCGGTCATATTCACGATCGCACCTTTCAACGAAATACCCTCCTGCAATCCCCTGCCACTGAACAGTGACAGCCAACCTTGCGGGGCCCGGTACTCGGGAGGCTCGGAGAACCTCAGTATCTCGATCCGCCCGATCCGCTCGTCAGGAGTGACCACAATCATCAGCACCTCCGGCAAGGTCCGGACACGGTGAGCATCGAAATACGCAACGCCCAGTGGACCACCGGCGCTTTGGCCCACATAGTAGGTGACGACGCGTTGGTCCAGCGGAACATCCGCACCCGCCAGCTGGCGCGCCTGCTCGAGCTCGGACTCGCCCAAGAAAGCCGTGCGCCGCTCGATCGTTGCCGGCTCGGGAAAGGCCAGACGCAACGCCTCATCCTGGGTAAAGCGGACCTGAGCCATCGCGGGTAACGACGCGACTCCACCAAGCAGGCACGGCACCACGAGACCGGCCCGGATGGCTCGCACGAGGTCAAACCGCTGCCTTCTCACCACCGAGGTCTCCTGCACGCTCAGAAGAGGTAACCGAGCAGAAGGTTGAGCTGGTTGACGCCCGTCTCGGCTCGGTTGCCCACGATTTGGTAGTCCGCCTTTACCACGACATTTCCGATCGGCAACCAGGCCAACCCAAGCGTGAGGATGTCGCGATCATTGGCCGGGTCCGCCGAAAACCCGGCTGGCACGCGATTCTGGGTATCGAGTCGCTCATAGCGCAGGAAAGGCACGAGCTGATGGGTGCTCCGACTCCGGTGCAGCACGTCGTAGCCACCCTGCACGTACCAACCGAGCAATCGCTCCCCGATCGACGAATCACCGGTCAGTCCCTTGGCCGCGTTCAGCGCCTCGACATCGGACACATTCGCAACCGCGACGAGGCCGCGCAGATTGACGCCGTGTGCCCTGTACTCGGCGTGGCCCTCCCAGATGAACGTGCTCGCACCGATCGTCTCTCCGTCCAGCGGCGACATCTCGGCCTGACCAGATCCTCCCAGGTAAGCGGAGGCGCCGACTAGCAGACCGGGAGGGCCGACATAGTCGAGCCGGAGGACACCGGCGAAGTCCTCGGCAATCGCCTTCGAGCCTTTCTGCCGACCGCCTCGCAGACCCGCGGCCGAGAAACCCGACGGCCGCGAGCCGCTGCCTCCGACGGCGTCGAATCCGTTAATCAGGTAGGCCCGCCACGCGAGACTACCCAGTTCACCGAACAGCCCCACACCGTTCTCACGCCATGTCGATGGAACGATCGCTGTCTCGGTCTCTGGGCGCCGCGAACCCAAGAAGGTCGGCGGCTCGTGCAGTTCATTGACGAACCCCATCGGAATCAGTAGCAGACCGCCGCGAACGCCGACACCGTCGGAGATCACGTAGTCCAGATAGGCGAACTCCAACGAGACCGAGCCGGACTGACTGGTCGATGCATGTTCGAACTCGACCTCCGAGTTGAACAGAAATTGATCACTGAACTTGTAACCGACGTAAACGATGGCACGTAGCGCATCGATTTGATCCTGCTTTCCTGAGGACGTGCCATCCTCCCGCTCGGATGAGAAATTCTCGTAGAGTGCTTCGCCGTAGCCGCCGATCGAAACGCCTTGCCGCACGCGATAGACTTTGGCCGCCGCCGGACCAAGGCCGAAGGCGCCGCTGTCCGCCTCGACCACGACGTCGCGGCCCAATCTCAGCTCTTCCAGCTCCCGCGTTATCGCCTCGATTTGCAGCCGCAACAGGGCGATGTCAGCACTGTCGCGGCTCGCCAATTGCGAACGCAAAACCTCGACCCGCCGCTCCAACTCCCTCAGCCGCTGCTCCAGGCCCCGCTCCTGCCCGGCCGCAGGCGCGGCTAACAGCAAACTTGCCAGCAGCACTCCAAATCCCAACCGAGATCCTTGCCGCACGTCTAGTCCTTTCCAGTTATCAGCCACTGATCCATCGCCGAATTCCAGCTCGCGTCAACCTCGCCGGACCGCTCTCGCAAGAACAACACACCTGTGTCTTCCAACGATTCAGCCCAGGCAGCCCCATGCTTCGGTCCGATCACGAACAGCGCCGTCGCGACAACATCCGCGACCAGCGGATCTTCAGCGACGACCGTTACACTTCCCCAAGCCTGAACCGGATGCCCGGTCCGCGGATCCAAGACATGACCAAACCGCTCCCCGGCGATCTCAACGAAGCGCTCTGAAGCGGCGCTCGTCGCCACGGAACGTGACCTGACCCGTAGTCCAACCACCTGCTCGTCCCGATGCGCCGGATGAGCCACGCCGATCGCCCAGCCCGCGCCAGTCGGCGGCGATCCGATCGCCAGAACCTGGCCACCAAAATCGAGCAGCGCGTCGTCGATCCCGGCCTTGCTGAGTTCGAGCGCGGCCGCCCGCAGCGCTGCGCCCTTGCCAAAGCCTCCCGACGTTATCCAGCTGCCCGATCGGGCTCGCACGACGCTGCCGTCTCGCTCGTCCAGTCGAAAGACGTCGGGCGCGGTCAGCATCAAGGCGGCGGTCACCTCCGATTCGGTCGGACGCCGTCCGCTGCCCTGGAGGTCCCACGCGTCGATCAGCGAACCCACCGCAACATCGAATGCGCCCTCGCTGCGCTCCGACCAGGCGCGCACTTCCAGCAACAGGTCGAAAAGTTCTCGCGACGGATAAAACGGCTTGCCAACCTCCGCTGTGTTGAGCCGAGACAACTCACTGTCCTCGCGCCAGCTACTGAGCAGGGCCTCCAAGCGCTCGACTTCACGAAAGGCCGCCTCGATGGCGACAAAGCCTTGCTGAGCATCCTGAGCCACCACGGTCGCCCGCAGGCGCGTGCCCATGAGGAAGGCTTCACGCTCAACCAGCCCGGAATCCGCGGGGATCCGGACGATATCGAGTGATTGGGGCCCGAGGAGGGCCAGGCTAAAGAGGAAAGGGAGAAAAGCGATCATCGGCGGCGCGTGGCGGTTCTGAGATTGAAATCCATTCTCAAGTGGCAGCCAACCTAGCTCGACACCACGATGCCGTCAAGTGGCCGACTCGGCCCCCTTAATCAAACGGGGCGAGGACCGATCGCGGCCTCCGCCCCGCCGTCGCGCTCCAGCCTATCTAGGCTTTCTAGCGGGTCCAGACGTTGTTCCCACGATTGATGTCGGGGAACAGATAAGTGCGGTCGATCTCAACACGAATGACCGGCGCTCCCAGCGGCACGGTCAGGCTGGCGGTCTTGGCGCCGGACAACCACGAGTCGACCGGGATCTCGCGCTCGAGCACCTCGCCGTCGGAGCGGGTGATCGTCAGCTTGACGGGCATCGGCACCAGTCCCAGGTCCTCGATGACGATGCGGGTTCCAGTTTGGTCGGCAGCGACGCTTGCGACGGCCTGATCGAGCGTCCAGGTCTCGTAGTACCAGCTTCGCCAGAACCAGTCGAGGTCACGCCCGCTGGCGGACTCGAAGGCATTGAACATGTCCCAAGGATAGGGGTGTTTGAATGCCCAAGCGCTGAGAAAAGCGCGCAGCGCCTGGTTGAAGACCGCGGCGCCCAGAACACCCCGCAGAGCGACGAGAACCGTGGCCGGTTTCTGATAGGAAGCGATACCGAAGGCTCCGGGATAGTGGTAATCCGAGCGCCGCATCATCTCTCCCTCGAGATCGGCACGCGCCAAGCCCAGGTAAGCCATCTGATCGAAGATCTCGAAATTCACGCCGGGGAAGAAATCTTTGCTGGCCTGGTTCTCGTGGAAGGTTGTCGTGCCCTCGTCCATCCAGCTGTAGCGGCGCTCATCGTTGCTGACGATCATGGGCACCCACATGTGGGCCAGCTCGTGGGCGGTCACGTAGTAGAGAGCGCTGTCGCCGGCCTGATTGTAGTTCCCGATGAGCGTCATCATCGGATACTCCATCCCGCTGCCGGGAGCACCCGACTCCACCGCCGTCATGTGCGGCCATGGGTATTGAATCCCGGTGAACTCCGATAGGAAAGAGATTGAGTGCTGGCCGTAGCGAACCATGTTTTCCCAACGAGGCGCCGACTTGCGGTAGAGCGCATCGATTCGCGTGTAATCGGTCTGGCCGTCGCCGTCGCGATCGCCGACCTGCGCTCGCGCTGCATCCCAGAATGATTCACGCGACACCGAAAAGGCCACGTCGCGCACGGAATCAGCAACGAACCGCCAGCGTAGAATGCCGTCGGCGGTCTTTGCCGTCCCGTTCGGGCCGAAGTCGTCGGCGGTGATGACATGGACGACATCGTCACTTAGCTCAGCTTGCCTCAGGCGTTCGACCACATTGGGCGCTAGAACCTTCTCGGGGTTTTGCAGCGTGCCGGTAGAGATCACGATCCAACCTTCCGGGACCTCGACGGTCAGGTCGTAGCTCCCAAACCCGGCATAGAACTCTGCACCGCCCATGAATACGTCGTTTTGCCAGCCCACGACATCATCATACACGGCCATCTGTGGGTACCAGTAGGCCATGAAAAACAGGTTGTCGTCGCGCCAACCCATCCTCCCCGAGGCTCCGCGATTGGGGATATCGAAAGCCCAGTCCACCTCGATCGTCGCAGTTGCGCCCGGGCCCAGCGGCACCTCCGGCCGCAGCACGGCGATCGTCGCGAAGACGTCGTAGCGCGGCCCCTCGTCCGCGCCAAGCGCCAGCTGCTGCCCATCGACTCGCACGCGCGTTAGCTCGACGCCGCCCGTTACCTCCTGCGGGATCGAACGCGGCGCCCCTTCGGCGTGCAGGTTCTGGTAGAGATTAAGGAACAGCAGCCTCAGCGAGTCGGGCGAGTTGTTGTGGTAGATGATGGTCGCCTCACCCTCCAGCCGCCGACTTTCAGGTTGAATCCGCGCGACCAGTGTGTATTCGGACCACTGCTGCCAGTACTTCGGCCCCGGTAACCCGGTGCTGGCGCGGGTTTCTTGCCGCAAGGCGCGTTGGTAGTTGACGGGATAGCTGACTGGATACGGAATCGGGCGTTCGGTCTTGACCACAGCCGGTGCGGCGGGCTCCGGCGGGTTCAGGCTCGACTGCGTGCATCCCGTGGTCACACCGCAAAGGAGTGCGAAAGCCAAGACGTTCGCTAAGTAGCGCATTTTGTGTTACCCGCAGTGAGAGTCTGGGGATGACTGCCGGCTGCGCGGCGATTGCGACGCAGCGCGAGTCCAAGCCCGGCTCTATCTTTCATATAGCTGTCGCCACCCGCAAGTGAAAGTTGTCGCGCCACTACTGCGCGGCTTCCAGCCTACGGGCGCGGGGCGGCGCCGATCAGCCGCGCTCTACTTGCCTTGACTGACCGCGACCTCCCATTTTGTGTTCACCTTGCTCCACCGTTCTAGCCCCAGTCGTCTTTTCTGCAATCAGCGAACCGTCACGGCTCCGCGAGTCTGACTAGCAACCGGATAACACGACTTGGAGGCCAGCATGCCGAACCATAAGCTCACCCGCCGAGACTTCGTAAAGGTAGGCGCCAGCGGAGCCGCAGCCCTCTTTCTGCAGCCGCGGGATCTGCGAGGGGTGACGGGCGCTTCCGTCATGCCGGACCGGGCACTAGGGCGGACAGGACACCGGGTTCGGCTGTTCAGCCTTGGCGGTCAAGCCACGTTGGAGAAGTCGGGCACGGAAGAGGCATCTGTCGCGATCATCAATCGAGCCATCGATCTCGGTGTGAACTACATCGACACCGCAGCGGCCTACGGGCGGGGTCTGAGCCAGCGTTATATCGGCCAAGTCATGGCCACGCGCCGCAGCGAGGTATTCCTGGCCACGAAGACGCACGACCGGACTCGCGACGGGTCGCTCCGTCTGCTGGAGGAGAGCCTGCGCCAGCTCCAGACCGACCACCTCGATCTCTGGCAGCTTCACAACATCGGGAACGACGATCAACTGGACACGATATTTGGCAGGAACGGCGCCATCGAGGCCCTCCAGCAGGCGCGGGAAGAGAAGATCGTGCGTTTTCTCGGAATAACTGGCCATTTCGACCCCGCCCCGCTCATCCGCGGGATCAATGAGTTCGACTTCGATACGATCCTGATGGCGCTCAACCCGGCAGACCGCCACCACCTATCGTTTACGGAGGAATTGCTGCCGCTGGCAAACACCAAGGGTATGGGCGTGATCGCAATGAAGATCCCGGCCCGCGGCCGCATGTTCCGTGAGGGTGGGATCACCGCGATGAGAGACGCGATGTCGTATGTCCTCACCCTCCCGGTCAGTACCGTGATCGTCGGCTGTGACAACGTGCAGCAGCTGGAGGAGAACGTCTCGATCGCCACGGAATTTCAGCCGCTAGCGGCGGCCGAAATGGAGCGACTCGAATCGCTGACAGCCAGCTACGCCAGCGATGCCGC
>JBFJOD010000014.1:0-37685 GCA_041617795.1 Gemmatimonadota bacterium
AGCATGCCGTTCCCGTTCGCATCCAGGTAAAGGCGGACGGTCCAGCCAAGCTGGGAGAACGCGGTCAGGGCAAAGCTGTCGGTCCCGTTGCCGACATTGGCGAGTGTGTGAGTGAAGAGAACGGTGTTGCCCGGGTCGGCCACGCTGAACTCGGCGCCGTTCGACGCCTGGTAGCTGACCTCCGCTACGTTGCTGATCCGAGTCCCCGCCGGCGTCCCCTCCGCCCATGCTTGAGCGGCGAAGGCGAGGCTGAAGAGGGCGCAAAGCCCCAAGCCGGCCTTGCGGCCGGCCTGGAACCTGCACCCTCCAACCCTTGAAACGCCGAGGAGCCTCATGCCAATCGTCCTTAGTCCCTAGTTGATCTGGACTCGGATCCAGAAGTAGCGGCTCGCAGTGGGTGCGAGCGCGCCGGACAGATCGGCATCGACATCGTTACCGCTGTTGGTGAGCGTCCAGCCCGCCGCATCGGGCGACGTGCTATCGAACGTCAACTGAGCCGGCAACAGGTCGTCGATGTGAACACCTGAGGCGTCAGCGTCACCGTTGTTCGTCACGGTGATCTTGTACTGGATATACTCGCCGGGCAGCACCGTATCGGCGCCGCCGATCACCGTCGACTGGTCATCCCGGTAGACTTCTTTCGTTATGACCAGCGACGGGCGAATCACCGTCAAGTCGGCGAAGCCCGAATCCTCGGCGGTGCCGGGACCGGTCACCGAACGGGCGCGCAGCGTGACTGTGTCCTGCGTGCCCGCCGCAACGTCGAGTACCGAGTACACAACCGCGATCGTCGCGTTGGCACCCGCCGCCAAGCTGATCCTTGTGCTGTCACCCGCCACCGCGTTGACCGAGACGATCGACACGTCAGACGCATCCTGTACCAGCGCCCGCAGGTCGAAATCCTCCGGTCCATCGCCGTTGTTGGTGACGGTGAAGCTGAACGAGTAATTGGAGCCGTTGCTGGGCAGGTGCTGCAGGTTCTGCCCGCCGTCCGGCGTCACGGCCACCGCTAGCGTCTCCGCCGGGTTGATCGTGGTCGCGTGGGCGTCGGACTCCGTGTTGTCGCGGGTCGATGTGGCCGTCAGCGTGTAATCGGTCGACTGACCACCGGTCCCGATGGCCGCATCATAGATCACGGTGATCGTGATCCCGTTGCCGGCGCCGGTGGAGATGGCGGTGCCGGCCAACGCTACGTTGAGATCGGCCAGGGTGTTATAAATCGGCCCCGCACCATTGATCTGATAGCCGGTCACCGAGATGATTCCGCCCACGGAGATATTCTCGCCGACGGACACGCTGTCGGTGCCGTTGCCTATGTTATCGATGGTGAACGTGAGCGTGTTGCCGGTGCTGCCCGGTGAGGGCGAGACCGACGCGGCACCCGTGATCGCATCGATGCCAGCCGAGAACCCGACCGTCACGGACACCTGAGCGCTGACCGGCGTGTACGAATTGCTGTTCGCATCGGTCCAGCTCACGGTGGCCGTGTTGGTAATCACGGTTCCCTCCGGCGTCTGTCCCCACGCCGTTCCAGCGGCGAGGGTCCCGACAAGCCCGACCAAGAAAAGGATCCGGGCTGCCAGGAGCATTTTCCTACGCATTGTTTGCTCCTTTTGAAGGTTACGACTTGAACTGATATGCCCGGATCTCATCTGCCGGGCTCCTCGGCTGCGGCAGCGGGTAGCTGCGCGCGAAACTCCGCCGTGACCTCGGCAGCGGGCTCGACCCAACCGCTCACGACCCAGCGGATGTGCGTGTACATCTCGACCGGCGCCGGGTGACTGACCCGCTCGCCGTCGACGATCTCCTCGATCATCGGCTGCAGCGAATACGAGCGGCCTCCGTCGATCGAGTAGGTGATCTGAACGTCGTCCCGATCGGCCAGCGCCGAGCCGTCGACATAGCGCAGACCCGCGGGCAGCGGATCCTTGAACTCGACGTTGCGGACCGGAGTGTCGGTGGTGTTGGTAAAGACCAGGCGGTAGTGAACGACGTCGCCGGGAAGCAGCGCGTTGCGATCGCCGCCCAGCGCCGCCAATTCATCGTGACGCGCATCACCAGCCATCAGGTTCTGCGCGCTGATGACCAGTGGTTGAGGACGCTCGCTGATCTGGGCCAGCGCCGAGCTGGTCGCCGGCAGCGCAAGCATCATCAGGACCGCGAGTGATCGCCAGATAATCATCGTCTTACCTCCCGTTGCGGGTCGAACCGGTCCGCTTACGAGACCGTGGTTTGCCGTTGTTGTTCGCTTGATCGTTAGCGGTGCCCGACGACGGATTTGTCGGCGGCACCTCGCGCCAGGCGAAGGGCACTTCGCAGATCGGACAGACCACCCACTCGCCCACGAAGTCGCTCCGCAGGTGTTGGGATCGCCTGCTGCAGTAGGGGCATCGAAGTACCATCGGGTCTTCCTTCTGTCGGGCGGGGGTTCTGTGTGTTGTTCCGGCAGGGCTTTCGGGGGCCGACGGGGGGTCGGTGCCGTTTGAATAGCAGGGTCCATACCCTCCAGGGGCCGGTCCATGCCAGGTCTCGTAAGATGTTGTTGGTAAATATTTTATTCCGAACGCCGAGCGGCTGACTCGTGCCGCTCGAGGCAGGCGGTGTAACCGATGAGTAACGCAGCTGGTAACCGGATCCGGTCAGGCTCCCAAAACCGGCGTGCGGATACCGTGCCCGACCCTATCACATCGCGTGTGGGTCTTGCGGTTTGCAGTGCCCGCTCCGTTACCGATCGCGTAACCGGATCGTGACACGGTTCCGCGCCTGCCCGGTTACCGTTCGCTTAACTCACATTCTTACAGTGAATTAGGCCGCCGGATCGCAGGGCATGACTCGTGCAGTCACGAGGGCGAGGCAACTGCTCAGACGCTCGCATTGAGCCGGAGCAGTATGGAGATCCTAACGCGAGGTTTGAGTCAGGTAGCTGTGTGACTGTTCGGATTACGGCGAGTAATGCAAGAAGACGCACGGTGCGGTCGCTAGCGATGCGCGGCGCCGAGCGACTTTGCCTTGCCACCCTGCTAATCACGCTGATTCATGCCCCGAACCGCGCGTTCGCGCAGGATCTGCCGTTCCCGTCGAGTAACCAGCAGCTCGTACCGAAGGGTTCGCTGGTCATCCCCATGGACAACGACAAGCAGAGCCTGGTCGGCCCGTTCAACATCCGAGCGTACGGTTTGGTGAACGACCTGCTGCAAAACGATATCCCGGTGAAGTGGGCGATCAGAGCGGGCAAGGCCAAGGACGCCGTCGACTTCACCGCCATGGCCGGACAGGTGTCGCCATCTGCGGGCGCACCCGCCTTGGCCTCGTTCTCAGGTGGCCCGTTCGTCGTGCACGAGGCGTATGCAACTCAGGCACTTGCCCGTGCAGCGTTGTTCCCGACAGTCACGGTCTACGAGCTCACCGAGGACATCTTGGTGGACGTCCGGCATGAGATGACGTTCAAGCCGCTCGCCTTCGTCAATGCCACTAACTCCAGCATAGCAACCGATGTGCTCGATGCGGCCGGCATCAGCGACTACGTGATCGGCAATGACTTCTCGTTGCTGACCGGTTCCTGCTACACCCTGGTCATGGAGCCGCACACCGACGACAACAGCGGTGTAAGCGCGGTGAGGTCGTTCCTGCAGTCCGGCGGCAACCTCTTGGCGCAGTGCCGCTCGGTAGATACCTACGAGAACGACGTAAACGGCAAGTTCGTCACGACGCTCGGCCTTGCCGAGAACAACATCGGCAACGCGCTGGCCTATACGAACCCGGACCTGCCGTTCAGTCAGTTCGTGGGTGCGCTCGACCCAGCTCCGGGCGGATCGCACCAGGACTGGGAGCTCCTCCCGGGGTCCGTATTCCAGAGCTCCGGACACATCCAGCTGGACAACGTGGGTGCCAGCCCGCCCACGCACGCCGCACTGGTGAGCACGATCTACGCTGGCCAGGGCGGGATGGCGTTCTACCTGGGCGGCCACGACTGGGACGGGAACGACCTAGTCACAATCAACGGGCAGCGCATGATGCTGAACGCGCTCATGACGCCACCCACCCGGCCCGCCAGCTGCGGCCTAACGGTTGCGGTGCCGGACCTGACGATCTCCAAGTCGCATACCAGCGATTTCGTGGAAGGCTCAGCCGGCGTGTATACGATCGCAGTCACGAATTCGGGCGACGCCGTGACGATCGATACGATCACGGTCACGGACACGTTACCAGCTGGACTCACGTTCGTCTCTGGGAGCGGGCCCGGATGGACGGTGAGCGCCGCCGGACAGGTGGTGACGGCGGAATACACCGGCACGCTGGACGTCGGCGCGAGTTCGAGCTTCCAATTGACCGTTGGTGTGGGGACGGCGGCCGTACCGTCGGTCACCAATGTAGCGCACGTGGCAGGTGGTGGTGAGGTCAACACCGCCAACGACACAGCCTCTGACCCCACCACCGTGACCGAAGGATTCGACCTTTCGCTGAGTGCGACGGACGCACCGGATCCTGTGCCTTACAGCGACACGATCACTTACACGCTCACGGTAAATAATCTGGAAGCGTCCGCCGGGCAGGCCACGGGCGTTCAGCTAGTTGATTCGCTACCTGCCGACGTAACCTTCGTCTCCGCCACACCGAGTCAGGGCAGTTGCGCCGGAACCAGCGTCGTGGCCTGCGACCTGGGTAGCGTGGCTAACGGTGCCAGTGCAACCGTGATTATCCTGGCGCGAGCCGCTGGCACCGGTCCGTTGCAGTACGTCGCACGCGTCACGGCCAACGAGGCCGATTCGGATTCGACAAACAACAGAGTTTCGGGAACCACGACCGGCGAGCCTGCTACCGTCCGGGACGAGCTCACGGCGATCTCGTACACTGGAAATGACGGGAACGTCGACTGGACCGGCGGGTGGCTTGAGTTCGGCGAGACCACGAGTCCCACAAGCGGGAGTATCCGGGTCGTCTCGAGCAGCTACTGCGCCACTGGAAGCTGTCTTCGCATTGGCGGCGACGAAGTCAGCATCGACAACCGATCGGTGTACCGCGAAGCCGATCTCTTCAGTGCCACATCGGCGACGCTGACGTTCAGCTATCGGCGCCAGCTGCTTGACGAGACGGGTGGGAGCGTATCGCTCCAGGCGTCAGGGGACGGGGGCAATAGCTGGGTGACCCTCGAAACCTTCTCGTTCAACGGATCGGACGGATCGCAACAGCCACGCGCCTGCGATATCTCGTCCCACATCGCATCCAACACCCGGCTCCGCTTCCTTGGCTCGGGCAGCGATGTCGGTTCATACCTCTACGTCGATGATGTCCAAATCGAATTCTCTGATCAGCCGGCCGGCGGTACGGGCTGCATCAGTGGAGGCGCCGAGCGGTTGGCCTTCGTGGTCCAGCCGTGGGACACGGAGGTGGACCAAACGATCAGTCCCTCCGTCCAGGTGGCGATTCAGGACGGCTGGGGCGAGACGATCACCAGCGCCACGGACGCGGTGACGCTGGCCATCGGTACGAACCCAACGGGTGGGACATTCTCCGGTACGCTCACCGTAAGCGCGGTGAACGGGATCGCCACGTTCCCCGACCTCTCCATCGGCCACGCTGGCAACGGCTATACTTTGGCCGCCACGTCGGGCACGCTCACCAGTGCGACGAGCAACCCGTTCAACGTGATCCCCGGATGCTATCTGGGCGGCGGCGGCGCCCCTGTGACGTTCCAGGCATTCACCGAGGCCAAGCTGGGATTGGATGGGACGTCGCTCACGTTGCCGACGGTGTGCGGCACCAACCTGGGCGACCTCCTCATCGCGGCGGTAGTTACGGACGGCAACACGACGGGGTCGCTGGCACCGCCCGCCGGGCAGGGATGGACACAACTCGACCTGCGGAACTTCGGCGCGTCTCTGGGGGCCACGCACGGTGTCTGGTGGAAGCTCGCGGGAGCGTCGGAGCCTCAGAGTCATGTCTTCACCTGGTCTGGCGGCGAGCAGGCGTACGGCGCGATGTACCGCTTCACCGGACACGATCCCGCCGCGCCAATCAATGCGAGTAGCTTTGACGCCGGGTTGACCCCTTTCAACGCCCCCGAAGCTCCGGCCCTGACGACCAGCGTGGACAGCACATTGGTTTTGCGCGTGGGAGCGTTCGACGGGATGCGGGTCACAGTCGATGCCCCAGGCCTTCCCGGCCACACACCGATCACGATGGACCTGAGTTCGACGTCGCTCCTCGCATCGGTGTCTGCGGGCGCCGGCTACCTGTCGCCCCTCACGCCGACCGGGGTGACCGGACCCTCAGCCTTTGCGCTCAACGCGCTCCAGCTCTGGAGCACTGGCACCATAGCCATCGCTCCCGGCGACACCACGCCTCCGGCTGCGATCTCCAATCTGGCAACGGGCCTGGCGCAGTCGACAGCGATGGAGCTCACCTGGACGGCGCCTGGTGACGACGCCAACGCCGGCCAGGCGGCGAGCTACGACCTCCGCTACTCGACGAGCCCGATTACCGAGGCTGACTGGGGTGCGGCCACCCAGGTGACCGGCGAGCCACTCCCGCAGCCGGCGGGGAGTGCTGAGTCGTTCTCGGTGACGGGCTTGAGCCCCGGCACCACCTACTACTTTGCGATCAAGACCACCGACGACTTCGGCAACGTGAGCCAGCTGTCTAATGTTGCGACGGGAACGACGACCACGTGTGCCACCGTGACGACGGTCGCTGAGCTGCGGGCGCAGCTCGCCGACCCGGGCTGCCCGATCATCAACGTGGCGCCGGGCACCTACGTGCTCACGACGAGCGGTGCGGGGCCCCTGGAAATCGAACGTGGTGTGTCGGTGCTGCGCGCCGCTCCGGGCGATGTCATCCTGGATGGCGCCGCGTCGTCGGCAGTGTTTGATATCAAGCAGGACGTCGCCGTCATCATGGATGGGCTCACGATCCAGAACGGGAGTCGCGACGACGGGGCAGGAATCCGGATGAACAAGGGCAATGCCACCTTGACGCTCACCAACAGCACCGTTCGCAGCAATACCGGGAAAAACGGAGCCGGGCTCTTCATCAAAGGGACACTCATTCTCGAGCGCAGCACGGTCAGCGGCAATGTGGCTCCCGACAACGGCGGCGCCGGGATCTTCGTTGACGGCGGGTCGTTCGCGTGCGTCAACTCCACGATAAGTGGCAACACGGCAACGAAGCATCGGGGTGGAGGATTGCGACTGAAGGGCGGCGCGACTGCGACCCTCACCAACTGTACGATCGCCGGGAACCAGGCGGACGAAGGCGGCGGGATCTATAACGAGGGAAGCTCGGTCACGCTCATGAACACGATTGTGGCCGACAACTCGGCGAATGTCGCCGGAGACCAGATCGCCGGTGCCGCGATCGTATCGAACGGCTACAACCTGGTGGAGGGCGGTTGCAGCGGGTGTCAAGCCAGTGACCTGGCGGTCGATCCTGCGCTGGGCCCGCTTGCGGATAATGGCGGTGACACGCAGACCCACGAACTTCTACCGACAAGTCCCGCACTCGAGGCGGCCCTCGATAGTGATGCACCGGCGGTGGATCAGCGAGGCATCGCACGGCCGCAGCGGGTGAATGCCGACATCGGCGCGTACGAGAGAGAGCCTGAACCGCCCGGCTCCAACGTCACACCGGACGGTGGGCAGAACTTGGAGCAGCTGCCCAGCAACGGGACGAACTACACGGTCACCTTCAAGGTGCTCAATGATGGAGTTGGCGGGGACGACTTCTTGTTGACCGCTTTTCCGGCTCCGGGCGGCACATTGGGCGTCGTTTCGGTGAACGGCCAGGCCGGCGATACGACGACGATCACGCTGGCGGCCGGTGACTCGTTGAACGTGGACGTGGTTTACTCGGTCGGCGACGTAGCGGCGGGCACCGCCGACTCGCTCTACCTGCGCGCCCGCGCGAAGCTCGATACATCGATCAGCGACACCGGATTCGCCGATCTCTCCGTGGTGCGGCCCAACCTCACGACGGGCAAGACCGTAAGTCCGAGCGGCACGCAGCTGCCCGGCACCGATCTCACCTACTCGATCACGATCACGAACGACGGCACGGCCGACGCAGTGAACGTGGTTGAGGTGGATTCACTGCCGCCCGAGTTGGAGTTCAGAGTGGGAACGGTGGCGGACAGCCTGCCGGTGGGTGTTACCGTCACCGTTACGTACTCGAGCGACGGTGGTTCGACCTGGACCTACACGCCGGTCTCCGAAGGCTGTGCGGCGCCCGTCGGGTATGACGGGTGCGTCACCCACATTCGCTGGGCCTTCGATTCCAATCTTAGCGCCATCGCCCCCGACAACTCAGGCACCCTCGAGTACGTCGCGAGAATCAAATAGGGTGAAAAAGGGGTACGTCGGGTGGCAGGTATCGAATCCGATATACGACAGTCCTGCCGATTGGTCGGGTCTCAGTCGAGCAAGCCGTACTTTTTGCGCTTTTCCCAGAGGTTCTTCCGCGAGATGCCCAGGCTCTCGGCGGCCCGCTGAACGCTGCCATCGCAGGCGCTTAGGGTGTACCGAATGTACTCCTTCTCCGCATCGGGGAGGGTGAGGCCCTTGCTGATGCCGAAGGCGTTGCCATCGATCGTCTCCGCCGAAGCCTCCAGCTCGATGGTGCCCAGTTCGGGTAAGTCGCCGACCTCTAGCTGGGTCCCGTCGGCGAAGATCATCGCCCGCTCGATCACGTTTCGCAGCTCGCGCACGTTGCCCGGCCAATCCCAGCTCTTGAGCACCTCCAGCGCCTCAGGGCTGACACGTTCCACCGGCTTACGGAACTCGCGGCTGAATAGCTCGCGGAAGTGTTCGGCCAGAACCGGCAGGTCGTCGATGATCGCGCGTAGTGGCGGCAGCGTGTGGGTGGCGACGCTGATCCGGTAGTAGAGGTCGCTGCGAAACTCGTTTTTGCGCACCGCCTGCTGCAGGTCGCGGTTGGTGGCGGTGATGACCCGCTGGCTGACCTCGATCTCTTCGGTGCCGCCCAGCCGGCGGAAGCGCCGCGATTCGAGGAAGTTGAGCAGCTTTGCTTGCAGCTCCGGCGAAAGGTCGCCGATCTCGTCCAGGAACAAAGTGCCGCCGTCCGCCACCTCGATCAGCCCGCGCTTCGACTCGCGGGCATCGGTGAAGGCGCCCTTCTGATAACCGAACAGCTCCGCCTCCAGCAGGTTGGCGGGCAGCGCCGAGCAGTTGATCTCGACGAAGCGGCCCTCGGAGTGGGGGCTGGAGTAGTGGATCGTCTGGGCCACCAGGTTCTTGCCGGTGCCGCTCTCCCCCAGCAGCAGCACGGTGGGGCGGGGGATACCGGCCACCCGCTCGACGAAGCCCCGCACCTTGTTGATCTCGGCGTGCTGGCCGAGGATGGCCCGGACCGAGAACTCCTTCTGCCGCACCTTCTGGATCTGGGCCGCCTCTTCCTTGATCGGCCGCTCCTCCAGGGCGCGGGTGAGCAGGGTGGTCAGCTCATCCATGTTGACCGGCTTGGGTAGATAATCATTGGCGCCGGCCTTCAGGGCCTGGATGGCGGTCTCCATGTCGGCGTAGGCGGTGAGGACGAAGATGGGCAGGTAGGGGTCGGACTGGCGGAGGCGGCGCGTCACCTCGATCCCATCCATGCCGGGCATCTTCAGATCGGTGAGCACGGCGTCGGGCGGCTCCTCGCTCCGCCGCGCGAACAGGTCCTCGGCGTTGGAGAAGACCTCGTTCCTGAAGCGGCCCGCCTTTCCGAGGTTGGCGGCCAGCAGTTTAGCGTAGGTGACGTCGTCATCCAGGATGTAGACTTTCGCAATCATCGGTGCAATATTTACCTGCCGATGCGGAAGTAACAAGCCTCAGGCTGACCGCACCTGCTCCCCCGCGTCCGAACCAACCACGGTATGAATGGCTGATACACTGCGAGTCGTCGTCGTCGACGATGACCCCGATCTGCGCAAACTGGTCAAGCTGACCCTCGAGTTTACCGCCGGCTGGCAGGTCACAACAGCTGGCGACGGTGCCGAGGGCCTCGAGGTCATCCGCGAGATCAAGCCGGACCTGGCGGTCGTCGATGTGATGATGCCGGGGATGGATGGCTACGAGGTCTGCCGCCGCCTCAAAGCGGATCCCGATACCGCCACGATCCCGCTGGTCTTCCTCACCGCCCGCAAGGAGCTGAACCAGGAGAAGGCCGGAGAAGCGGGTGCGCGGGGCGTCGTCATCAAGCCGTTCGATCCCGATCAGCTCGCCCAACGCCTGTCGGAGTTGGCTGGCGGCGGGAAGAGCTGATGCGGGCATGAGCACGCCGAATCTTCCAGAAGACGCCGACCAGCTGCTGGCGGAGATCCACAAGGAGTTCCGTGACGGGCTACCGGCGCGACTGGAACGCTTGCGCTCGACGCTCGAGCTGCTGGCTGAAGGGTTCGACAGTCAGGCGGCGGAGGCGTTCTTCCGCGCCGCACATTCGCTGAAGGGGACAGCCCCGGCATTTGGCGCGTATGAGCTGGCTCAACACGCTTCGGCCTTGGCAGAGCGAGGGCGCCGCTGGCACGAGGGCGGCAAGCTCGAGACGCCCGAGGTGGCGTCGGCACTCAAAGAGTTGGAGTGGCTGGAGGCCGCAGTCAAGCGTTTCGTGGCGGAGAGGGACGGAGCGAGCCCGGCATGAACGGGCAGGTGGACTCGCGGAGCGCCTGGGCCGCGCGGCTGGAGGTGGTGGCCGAGCTTGCCTCGCTGATCAACACGACGTTCGACCTCGACGAAATCTTCCGCACCGCGATCCTCAAACTGCAACGGGTTTTGCAGTACCGGCGTGCCAGCGTCGTGCTCGTATCGGACGACCGCCAGAGCTACTACCTACACACGCTCTATGACGTGGCGCAGGGCGGTTTCGTTGATGAGCGGGCGACCTATCCCATTGACCAGGGTCTGACGGGCCAGGCGATCCGGACGGGCGAGGCGATTCGCGTCGACACGTTTGCCGGCACCTCCGGGATCCGCACATCCGGCGAGCGGAACGTCTCGGCGCTCATCGTGCCTTTGCACGTCGGCGAAGAAGTCATCGGGACGCTGAATTTCGGTGCGCTTGAATCCGAGTCCTACAACGACGAGGACTTAGAACTGGCCGTTCTACTGGGCCGGCAGATCGCCACTTCGCTCTACTACTCGAGACTGCTGGCGACGATCGATCACCAGCGGGAGGCGCTGGCCATCCAGCACGCACATGTCGAGTCGGAACGGGCGCAGTTGGCGGCGTTGATCGATGCCAGCGACGCCGGTGTGATGATGGTTAGCGGTGACCGTGTCGCGTTGGTGAATCGTGCCATGGGAGAGCTGCTGGGTCTTCCGCAGGAGGTCGTGGAGGGTGCGCCGTTGGAGGACATCAACCGGGTGCTGGCTCGTTCGCTGAGGGATCCAGCGCAGCTGGAGGCACAGGTCGCAGCTATCAAGAGCGGCAGCCCCTCGCTGCGTGACCGGGTCGAGTTTCAGTTCCCGCACCATCAAGTATGCCAGCGGACGGTGGCAACGGTTCGCGGCAAAGACGATGAGGTCATCGGTCAGCTGGTCATCTTCCGCGACGTGACGAAGGAGGCCGAGGCGGAAGCCGCGAAGAGCGAGTTCGTGTCCATTGTGAGTCACGAGCTGCGGACCCCGCTGACCTCGATCAAGACGTCGCTCAACCTCCTGGCACGCGGCGCCGGCGGGGCGATCAGCGAGGGCATGACGGATCTGCTGGAGATCGCGCTGCGGAACTTGGACCGGTTGATCCGCTTGGTCGACGACCTGCTCGACCTCTCGCGGATCGAGAGCGGCCGCGTGGCGATGAACCTGACCTCCGTCACACTCGCCGAGGCCGTCCAGCGCGGCGTCGACGCGGTGGAAGCCTTTGCCGGGGATCGGGAGATGCGGATCGAAGTGGAGGAGTCGGACCCGGACCTGCTGGTGTCGGCGGACGCCGACCGGCTGCAACAGGTCATCGTCAACCTGATCTCCAACGCCGTAAAATTCTCTCCGCCGGGCGGTCGCGTCGGGCTAAGCTGGTGGCGCCAAGACGCCCACGCTGTGCTCGAGATCTCCGACCAGGGCCCAGGAATCCCGGCGCACCAGTTGGAGACGATCTTCGACAAGTTCCGTCAACTTGAGCAGTCGGCGACCCGCAAATACGGTGGCGCCGGTTTGGGGCTCACCATCAGCCGGACGATCATGAAGGAACTTGGTGGAACGCTGTGGGCAGAGAGCGAGGAAGGAAAAGGTTCGCGGTTCTTCGTCAAATTGAGGCTGACCTCTCGCAAAGCCGAGGTTGCGGAAGAAGCTGCACCCGTCGAAGGGGGCCTTAGGTCGGTGCTGCTGGTGGAGCGAGATGCCGACCTGCGCCGCCTGTTCCGGGCGCAGTTCGAAGCGGAGGGCTGGGAGGTGGCCGTCAGCGAGAGCGGCGCTGATGCGTTGAGTAAGGCCGAGGAAGGTGGTGTCGGCGTGGTCGTTGTCGGTTTGGAGCTTGGCGACATGCATGGACTTGACTTTCTGCGCGAGCTGCGCGCCTCGCCGGCCAGCGTCGATGTCCCGGCCCTGCTGGTCGGGCCCGGCGGTGAAGCCAGCCGGGCCGTCGCGTACGGGGCGGACGGTTGGGTTGACGGCGACGCGGACAACGTGCTGGCCGAGGCCGAGCGCCTGGTGTCGCGGCCGCGCCGCCGTGTCGTCTTGCTGATCGAAGATGACCCTGCGGTGCGCACCGGTTTGGCCCGCGGACTGCGGCTTGCCGGATACGCTTGCTTGGAAGCTGCCAACGGCGAAGTGGCCGTCGACCTCGCCCACAGGCGTGTGCCTGACGTCGTGCTTACCGACGTGCAGATCCCCGGAAAGGACGGCCTGGAGATCCTGCGCGGCTTTCGCGCCGATCCGCAACTGGCCAACGTACCGGCCATCGTCGTCACCGGTCACGCGACTCCCGAGACCCTCAAGACCATTCACTCGCTCAATGCGAGCTTTCTCTCCAAGCCCTTCGGCGTGAAGACGGTTCTGGAAGAGGTTGAACGTCTAATCGGCACCACAGCTTCGCCCAATTGAGCGCCGCGCGCCACTCCACCATATTGCCCTGCGCATCGCCCCCAGCGATGGCAAGAACTCGAATACAAACCCTTCAGGGGACGAGGCATGAAGCAGATCGTTGAGTGCGTACCGAACTTTTCCGAAGGCCGGAACGACGCTGTCATCAAGGAAATCACCGACGTCATCGGAGGCATCACCGGCGTCCAGTTGCTCGACGTCGATCCGGGCCGCGACACGAACCGAACGGTCGTGACGTTCGTGGGTTCGCCCGACGCCGTCGCAGAAGCGGCGTTCGAGGGCGTGAAGCGTGCCGCGGAGTTGATCGACATGCGCGGGCACAGCGGGGCGCACCCCCGCTTCGGCGCGACGGATGTCGTTCCTTTCGTCCCGGTCTCCGATGTGACGATGGAGGACTGTGCCGAGCTTGCGCGCCGGGTCGGCCGGCGAATCGGCGAGGAGTTGGGGATCCCGGTCTATTTGTACGAGCACGCCGCCAGTCGCCCGGAGCGCCGCAACCTGGCGAAGGTGCGATCGGGTGAGTACGAAGGGCTGGCTGAGAAGCTGAAGGAGGCGAGCTGGAAGCCTGATTTCGGGCCGGCGAAGTTCAATCCGACCGCCGGAGCCACTGCGGTGGGCGCGCGGGAGTTCCTCATCGCCTACAACATCGACCTCAACACGACAGACCGGCGCTACGCCAACGAGATCGCTTACGTGCTGCGGGAGCGTGGCCGCTGGAAGCGAACGGGTAAGACGGAGCCGTTCTACTACAAAGGTGAAGTCGTCAACTTTCCGGGCGACGGAACCTATCCGTGTGGGCCGTGCGACTTCGTCGGCGACTCGTTCGAGGCATTGGTGGAACACTACCGGGACGTCCACGGCGGTGATCTGCGCAAACGCTACGAGGACTTGGGGATCGATCCGCAGAACCCCAGCGGCCCCGTCTTTACCGACGGGCGGTTCACACACGTCAAAGGGATCGGCTGGGTGATCGACGAGTACAAACGCGCCCAGATCAGCATGAACCTCACCAACTACAAGATCAGTTCGCCTCACGAAGTGTTGGAGGCGGCGCGGCAGGAGGCAGCGAAGCGCGGGATCGCTGTCACGGGCTCCGAGATCGTCGGCGTCATCCCCTACGATGCGATCCGGCAGGCGGCGGTCTTTTATCTCCAGCGCATGCGTAAGTCGCCGGGCTTGCCTGTACCCGACCTGGTGGAGACGGCGATTCAGTCGATGGGCCTGCGGGACGTCGCCCCGTTCGACCCGCAGGAGAAGGTGTTGGGGATGCCGCAGGTGGAAGGTCCGCTCGTGCTGCGGCCGGCGTTCGACTTCGTTGATGAGGTCTCGCGCGACACGCCGGCCCCAGGCGGTGGCTCCGTAGCCGCGCTGGCGGGCGCACTGGGCGGCGCCTTGGCAGCGATGGTGGCGAACCTGTCGGTGGGCAAGAGCGAGTTCGACGCGCACTACGATCAGCTGTGTGCGATCGCCGAGCGGGCCCAACAGGTGAAGGACTCACTGGTGCGGGGTGTGGATGAGGACACGCAGGCGTTCGATCTGGTGATCGAGGCGATGCGGATGCCGAAGGACACGGAGGCGGAAAGGGCGGAGCGGGCGCAGGCCATGCAGGAGGGTTATATAGCCGCCACGCGCGTGCCGTTGGCGACGGTTGAGGGGTGCCGCGACGCGCTGCTCGTCTGCAAGGAGATGTCGGCGCTGGCCGATCCCGAGATGGTCAGCGACGTGGGGACGGGGGCGCAGATGGCGCGGGCCGGGGCCCACTCCGCGGCCTACAATGTCCGCATCAACCTCCGACACATCAAAGATGAGGCGTTTGCGAAATCGATGCGTAGCCAGGTCGAGGCGCTGGTGGCGGAATGTGAGGAACTGACGGCGGCCGTCGTCGCCGATGTCGAGAAGGTGCTGGCGGCTTAACGGCGTGCCGGCGCCATCAGGCGGTCAGCCGCTTCCACAGCTCGTTCACCCAGTGGCGCCACTCGTCCACGGCGGCCTCCTCGTCCGCCAGATAACCGATGGCGAGGTTGGAGGGTAACATGGCTTCAACGGTGCGTGCCGTGCCGGCTCGGACAGCGACGCGAAAGCTGGAGTCGGGTCCGATCTGGGCCGGTGGTTGCACGGCCAGGACGCTGGCCAGTTCGTCGGAACCGGCGAGATCGGCCAGCGCCTCGGCCAGCTCTTCACGCAGTGCCTGAGCGGCTTCTTGAGGTGTCATTCGATTGGGATTCTGGCGCAAATTCAACCCAATGTCTAGCTTACACCGTTGGCCAGCATCCGCGGACTGGCCGCCGGCAGCTTATCAGGCGGTGCCAGGGCGAAGTTTCGCATGAATCATCACCCTAGGCGGAGGACGTGATGCCACGTCGTCCAACCCTCGAAGTCGTCATACTCATCGCCGCGCTCATAGCTGATGCTGCGGTGCTCTACTTCGGCAGGGACGCGGCGGCGCGCCTGAGCCTGGGCTTGCTGTTACTGGCGCCCATCGTCTGGGCCTCGGCCCGCCTGGGTGTCGTCGAGCTGATCATGCAGTCACCGGCCGAACGGGTGCAGAAACGACGATTCGTACGTCTCCGTTCTCAGGTTCAACAGCTGCTCGATGAGATTCGCCGCCTCAACTGGATGGCGGTGGACGCTGAACGCGGTTTCCGCAGCCGTGAGAAGGCGCTGGATGAGATGGACGCGATCGAAGATCGACTCAAGACGTTAATCCAGGAAATCCGAAGTACAGCTGGCCATATGGAGCTGGAGGTTGAGGAGACGGAGGCCGCGACCAACTAGCTTCCCCCGACGCGAGCATCCGGCCCGTGCCTTAGCCCGAAGTCGAGGGCAGCCGGCTTGATTGCCGGATCCGATCACCCGATGAGTCCCAGCATGCTCGACATATTTGCAAGCGATGCGCGCAGGTACGTGGATCGGCTCCGCGAGGCTTTAGCGGAAGATGGTGGTCCGAACGTCGACGGCGTGCGACGGGCATCACGACGACTGCACCACGCAGCTGTGCTGGCGAGCCACGAGCCGGTGATCCAAGCCTCGACCGCCCTCCAGAAGACCACCGTGCAAGTCATAGCCGGAAAGATGAGCTGGACGCCTGAGCTGAATCAGGCAGTGGAGGACACCTTAACGGCGTTGGACTCCGTTGTCTCCGCCCTCCCCGACGGCGATGCACGAGCTGAGGCGCAGTTGCGCCGCGCGGCGGACGCTTTGGCTGGCACTGCCAGCGGCTCTGCGCGGCGGACCGACGCCGCGGTCGAGTCGGAAGCCGTCGGCGGTGCCGAGGATGAGGCGGAAGCCGTACTCACGGCGTTAATCGGCGACCTGGGTGCTGCGGTCGAGCGGCTGGAGAACGACCCACGTGACCGTGAGCCGCTCAAGGCGATGCTCCGAAAGGTGCGGCGACTGCGTGACCTGGAGCGTATCGAAGTCATGTCGCCCGAGGACAAAGCACTCGGCGCGGTGGAGGAACTGATTCTGCAGATCGCCGACCTCAACGCTACGGTTGGGCCCGGTTACCTGACCGTGTTCCGCCACGCTCGCGATGTCTTGGAAGACCTGCGCGAGCGAGGTGCCGGGGCGCCTTCGGTCACGATGATCGGGGGTCGTGCGTCCGAGGTCGACCGGTTAAAGGACAGCGTGATGGAGAAGGTCCGCCGGGCACGGATGGTCGTTTGGGTGAGCGACCTGTTCTACGCCGACGGTCCACATATCGTCTCCTGCAAGGTGGCCGAGGAGCAGGCGGGTTCGTTGGAGCGCTACTTTCAGCGGGAGGCGACGCAGCGGCTGGTACGCAGCGAGGATTTGCGTAACACGATGTTGAAGTCGGATACAGAGCAGATGCGCCTGGCCGGCGAATCGCTGGCCCACACGCTGCGGCATCTGCGAGAGCGAGCCGCCGCCTTCAATCATCCGGAAATGGGCCGCCTGACACGCCGGGCCGCGGCCGCTTTGCGCGCGCAGTTGGTTCGCCCGCCCAAGCGCCTAACGGCTCTGGCCAACGGGTTCGGCCCGGTGTTCAAGGCGTTGCGCACCTACTTGGAAACCGAGGACGCCAAGACTCGTAGCCGGGCCATCGCGGATGCCGATACCGCTCTTCACATGGCGATCCTGGGTGGTGAGCCCTTGGTGCCGGCCGGCGCGCCCGAATTCGATCCGGACGCCGCCTTGCAGCAGGCGCTGGCTCTGCGGACTCGCGTGGATGAGGCTCTGCAGCGGATCAGCGGACCCGAAGCTGATCGGCTGAAAGAGGATCTCGAAGAGTTATTTGACTTGATCGCCCAGTACGTCTCGGCGTCGGCGGAAAGTCACTGAGGTTATTCGCTGCGCCGCGGATCGGCGAATCCCTCGTCGGGCGGTGTCGTTGGTCGCAGCGGCGCTTCTAAATCGCCTCCCTGGGTAGCCTCTGCCTCAGCCTGTGCTTCCAGCTCATCCAGCATGCGATCTGTTTCATCAGGCAGCGCCGGCGGTTCGGCCGCCGCCGCGGCTTTCTTCTTGGCACCCGGCGCTGCTTGCTGGCCCTTCGGGAAGACGATCTTGGGTTGGACGATTTTGCTGGCTTTCTCCGCATCCTCCATCGGCGTCGGGATGCCGGCGGACTTACGGATCTCGTCGATTTGGTCGCGCATCAAGGCGGCGAGCCGATCCATCTCCGCGTGCGCGTGACGGGGTGAGAGCTTCCCCTCGCGGCCGTCGATGGCGATGCGGTTCATGCGACGCACATAATCCAGTAAGCGGTCGGTGGTCTGGCGCAGCTTGCCGTACTTACGACGATCGAGGCCCTGACGCTGGTCGCGCAACTGATCGAGCAACGGGTTCTCGACGATTGGATCTTCGCGCGTGTGGGACATGTAGATGGTGGCCGCGAGGATGGCCAGCGCCGCGATAATCCGCATGATCGCAGTGTCTGCCGCTACAACGGCCACGGCCAGCAGTAGCCCGCCGAGGGCGACGACCGGCCAGTTGATCCCCAGGTCTGCTGTAGGCTTGTTCATCTCCATCACGATACCCGCCGGCGTTCGGAAATTGGGCGTAAGGCGACAGCCAGTGGGAGCGGGGGAACTCTCTATAGAATGCAACCTTACGGCCTGTAGCGCCAGTCTGGCACCAGCGATTGCGCCGGAGGCCGCTATGGCCAGATTGAGGGGTTGGGTCGCCCGGATCGGCCCAAATGAGCGAGGATATATAATGGGAAAGACGGCTCCCGGGGAAGATAGAGTCATCCGCGTCGCGCTCTGCCAGCGCAACGCCGTGGTTGGCGATATCGACGGGAACATCGAGAAGATGCGCGCCAGCCTGGCACGAGTTCGCGAGCTAGGCGCCGATATCGCCGTTTTTCCTGAACTGACGGTAACCGGCTACCCTCCGGAAGATCTGTTGCTCAAGCCACACTTCGCCGAACGGGCCGAGGCGGCACTCCGCGATTTGGCAGCGGAGGTCCGGGACATGGTGGCGGTCGTCGGTTACCCCGAGCTGTCCGACGACCTGTTCAACACCGCGGCTGTGATCACCGGCGGCGAGATCGCCGCGACCTATCGCAAGCACTACCTGCCGAATTACGGAGTGTTCGACGAGCAGCGCTACTTCGCCCGCGGTGAGAATGCGCTGGTCCTGGACATGGATGGCCTCAAAGTCGGGGTCACGATCTGCGAGGACCTCTGGTACCCCGGAGGACCGGCGCAACGTGCGGTCATCGACGGCAAGGCGGATGTCTTGGTCAACCTTTCCGCCTCTCCCTACAACCGAGGCAAAGGCCCGCAACGCGAGCGCATGCTGGCTACACGTTGCATCGACTACGGCTGCATTCTGGCCTTCTGCAACACGGTGGGTGGTCAGGACGAGCTGGTATTCGACGGACATAGCCTGGTCATCGATCCGCGAGGTACCGTGTTGGCCCGGGGCCGACAGTTCGAGGAAGACCATGTGGTCGTCGATCTCGACCTGCGTGGCGTGTCGCGCCGGCGGCTCCACGACCCGCGCTGGCGGCAACGCCTACCGGGCACCGCGGATGGAGTGCAGGTCGCGCCGGTCCGTCGCCCCGGACGCCGCAAGCCGCAGCTTGAGGCGCCCCCGCTGATCGACTTGCTGGACCCGGAGGCCGAGGTCTACAAGGCGCTGACCCTTGGCACGGCCGACTATTTCCGCAAGAACGGCTTCAAGCATGCGGTGCTCGGCCTGTCGGGTGGAATCGACTCGGCGCTGGCGCTGGTCATCGCGGTCGACGCGCTGGGTGCCGAGGCTGTGAGCACCGTCTCGATGCCGTCTCGCTACACGACGCCTGCAAACCGTGAGGACGCCAGGGAGATTGCTAAGATCCTGGGCGTCGACTTTAGGGAGATGCCCATCGACGGCGTGTTTGATTGCTATCTAAGCTCACTGGCCACGCCGTTCGCCGGCAGCGAACCCAACGTTGCCGAGGAAAACATCCAGGCCCGCATCCGCGGCAACCTCTTGATGGCACTATCCAATAAGTTCGGCTGGCTGGTCATCACAACCGGGAACAAAAGCGAGATGAGCGTGGGCTATGCGACCCTATATGGCGATATGGCCGGCGGTTTCTCGATTCTCAAGGACGTTCCCAAGACCTGGGTCTACCGCCTGGCTCACTGGCGGAACGCGCGCGGCCAAGCGATCCCACAACGGATCATCGACAAGCCCCCCTCCGCCGAACTCCGCGAGAATCAACTCGACAGCGACTCGCTTCCCCCTTACGAAGTTCTCGACCCTATCATCACGGCCTATGTGGAGGAAGACCGCACACCTGAAGAGATCGAGAAGCTGGGATTCGACGGGGAAGTCGTCGACCAGGTCGTCGAGCTGATCGATCGGGCCGAGTACAAACGCCGCCAGGCTCCACCCGGGATCCGCATCTCACCCCGGGCGTTCGGCAAGGACCGGCGCCTGCCGATCACCAACCTCTATCGTCCCGCGGCCGACGACGACTGAACTGCGGGGTACCCCGGCGGCTCCCGAGTCACCCGCAAGCCGTTGCCTGGAGATTAACATGATTAAGGCGGACGCAACGCCAGGTCTCCGCCCTCCTTCGCCACGGCCAGGACGATCGAGGTATTGGTGCTCTCGATTTCCGGCAGTGCCAGCAGCCGTTTGATCTCGCGGTTCATCGACGCTTCATCAGGGAACTTGCCAATCACTAAAACATCGTAGTCGCCTGTGATCTCGTAAACGTCCACCAGCGTTTCTTCCTTTGCCAATTCCTCGACGATCTTGGGAATACCGGAACCCCGTACCTTGATCTTCGTGATGGCCGTGAGACGGTAGCCCAGCTTCGCGTAGTCCAGGACTGGCTTGTAGCCGCGAATCATCCCGTCGCTCTCCATCTGCTTGACCCGGTGGCTAACCGTGCTTGTGGAAACGTTGAGCCGCTCGGCGATGGTGCGGAGCGATGCCCGCCCGTCGCGCCTCAATTCGGAGAGGATGTCGTAGTCGAGATCGGCGTAAGTCATGATTCCCTCCCGGTAGAATCACTTGAACGTAGTCCGTCCGCGAGTCGACCTGCAAGATCGTTGGACAGATACGGCGAATTCTGGATGAGCGTTGGGACGTGGGCGATCAACCGCCGGTCGCTTGCCCGACGCGGCGGAGACCAGGTCCCGCTGGCCGCGGGCGGCTGCGCCTTGCGCGGTTGGCCGTGGGACGGTCGCTTGTTCTCGTGCCCGCAGGGCTCAGCCGATCTCAGGAGAGTGGTAAATGGCGGAATTGCGAGAGTACTGGAAGCGCCTGACCGAGCTGCCCGGCATCGTGCGTCGACCGGAGGACGCCAAGCTGGGAGCGTTGAAAGAGGCGGGCGCGCGGGTACTGGTGGAACGGCAGAGCGAGTTCCAGCGTGTCCTGCTGTTGGAGACTCCGAAGCAGGAGATCATTCTACTGCTGGACGGTGAGATACAGTTCTATAGTGGTGATGAGCACCGTTTTCACGAAGCGCTGGCGATCGTGCCCAACCTGTTTCGCCGCGGGCCTTTGCGCAGGGTGGGGATCATGGGTGGCGGCGACGGGCTGGCCGCGCGGGAGCTGCTGCAGCACTACGGGAATGAGATCGAGCTCATCCGCATCATCGACATCGATCCCGCGATAACGGAGCTGGGCCGCACGCATCCGCGGTTGGTGGAGTTGAACCGCGGCAGTCTATCGGACGAGCGCGTTGAAGTGTTGAATGCTGATGCGCTGAGCCATCGCTCGTCGGAACCCTACGATCTCATAATTTGCGATCTGCCGGACCCGACCAGCCCGGTTCTCGGCCGCCTGTACTGCCGCGAGTTTTACGACGGTCTGCGTCAGCAGCTCGATCCCGAGGAGGGTCGCCTGGCGGTTCAGATCGTCTACGTTCCGCCGCTCTTTGACGGTGTGCTGACAACTTTGCGATCGGTGTTTCCGGCCGTGCAGGAGTATGCGGTCTGGATGTACAGTTTTGTGCGTGCCGGCTTTGCCGTATGCGGGTCGGCGCCGCTGGAGCGCCGCCGCCAACTGCCCCAAGGAACTCGACATCTCACACCCGAAGCCCTTGAGGCGCTATTCTACTTCGCGCCGGATGAACCGCGGTTAAGAGTGTCAGAAGTGAGCACCAATGCTATGCCGCGGGTGCTCGATTGGTATGAGGCTTACCTGAGAGAGTACTTCGAGGAACGCATACTCTATTACTGAGGGCCGCGGCGATGCTGTGCGTCGCGTGCTCCACCGTTTGTTTCGCCTCGGCGTCAGGCTGTGGCAGCCCGGCGCGCTCGGGCCAAGGCCGCTTGCTTCAGCTCAGGACTCGCGTTCCTCCAGGAAGCCGCGATACAAGATCTCGGTGTCGACCCTCTCCGCACCTAGCCGTTCTACGATGAAGTCGCGGGCCTGCTCGGCGCGCTCGACCAAAGCGCAGCTCACTATATCAGCGGACGCGTAGCCGTACTCGGGGTAGGTGTGGATCGCGAAGTGCGATTCGCGGATCGGCAGGAAGACGGTGAGTCCCTGGCCGGGGTAGCGGTAGACGGCTGGCTCAGCCAGCGGGTGCAAGTTCGCCGCCTCGGCGGCGCCTGTAAGAACTGTTCCTATCTGATCGGGGTCGTTCAGCGTTTTGGGATCCACGCCGTACATGTCGACCATTACGTGTGTAAGCACGGCGCGCTCCGTTGCCGCCTCCTGTGGAGCCACCTTGTGCATTTTCACCCCCCTCGCGGTTGAATATGACGCCTCCGGCAGTGGTAGCTGGGAATGCCCACAAGAAAGGGATCGCTGGGCGCTTTCGCAATAGTGGCCAACTCGCTCCCGCTGAGGCCATCATTCGGTGAAGCGCGCCTGGCTCGCTGCAGGGGCCTGGCCCAAGACGGGAGCCAATCTGGAGGTTTGCCGAGCATGACAGCGAACGCGGACTACTCCGTGCTGGTGGCGCCGGCAGCCTTTAAAGGGACGCTCGGGCCGGGGGCCGTCAGCGCGGCCATGCAGCAGGGTGTGCGGAGGGCGCTGCCAGATGCCGGAGTCGTGCTGCGTCCCGTCTCCGACGGCGGGAACGGGCTGCTGGAGGTGTGCCAGGCACTGGAGGGCGGGGCCCTCGAGACGGTCAAGGTCAGCGGCCCCCGCGGCCGGCCGGTTCAGGCGCGCTGGCTGCGGCGCGGATCGCTGGCGGTGATCGAAACAGCGGAGGCCTGCGGCCTGCACTTGCTGCCGCCGGAGCAGCGCGATCCTCTGCTTGCTTCCACGCGAGGTGTGGGCGAACTGGTGCTGGCCGCGGTTCGTGGCGGAGCCTCGGAGATCGTTCTGGGGTTGGGTGGAAGTGGAACCGTCGACGGTGGAACAGGAATGGCCCGTGCCCTCGGCTGGCGGTTTAATGACGGGTCGGGCACCCCGCTTCCCGAGGGCGGCGGCTCACTCAAGAACCTGCACCAAATCGAGCCGCCGGCCGACAAGCCGGCCGCCGCGGTGGAGGCCTTATGCGACGTGGACAACCCGCTCACCGGCCTGCGCGGCGCGGCGCGGGTCTTCGCACCTCAGAAAGGGGCGAGGCCGGCTGATGTAGAGATTTTGGAGTCCGGCCTCGCCCGGTTGGCAGAGGTGCTCGAGCTTCAATTCGGGCGGCCGCTGGCCGAAATCCCGGGATCAGGCGCCGCCGGCGGTCTGGGTGCCGGCGCCCGGGCGTTCCTGCGAGCGCGACTGGTCCGTGGCGCCGACTGGATGTTCGAGCGGGCCGGCCTGGCCGAGCAGCTGGCCGCCGCCAGCCTGGTGATTACCGGAGAGGGTCGTTTCGATGCTCAAAGCCAAATGGGCAAGGTGACCGGTCGCCTGGTTGAGACCGCGCGGGCAGCGGGCCTTCCGGTACTCGTGGTTTGCGGGCGAATGGATGGCGCGCCGCCGGCCGGGGTCACGGTTCGCGATGCCGGCGGCCGCATCCTGACCGCCGAGGACATCGCCGAGTTAACCTACGCGGGTTGCCGCGCCCTCGTCGGGGGAGATAGACTGTGAATCCCAAACTCGTACAACAGCGCTCGAGCATTGAAGGATGATATAGAGGACCGATGGCGAACGCCGATCTGATGGAAAAGCTCGTCTCGTTGTGCAAACGGCGGGGCTTCGTTTACCAGTCGTCGGAATTATATGGCGGCCTCGGATCTGTCTGGGACTATGGCCCGCTAGGCGTCGAGCTGAAGCGCAACGTCAAAGAGCGGTGGTGGCGCGACCTCGTGACCTCCCGTCCCGACATCGAAGGTCTCGATGCCGGGATCTTGATGCACCCTTCCGTTTGGGAGGCCAGCGGGCACGTCGAAGGCTTTACCGATCCGCTGATCGAGTGCAAGAACTGCCACCGCCGCTTCCGCGCCGACGAGGTGGAGAACCAGTGCCCGAGCTGCGGCGTCAAAGACCAGTTCACGCCGCCGCGCATGTTCAACCTGATGTTCCGCACCTTCATGGGCCCGGTCGAAGAAGAGGCGGCCCAGATATACCTGCGGCCGGAAACGGCCCAGGGGATCTACGTGAACTTCCAGAACGTGCTCAATTCGTCGCGCCAGAAGATCCCCTACGGCATCGCGCAAATCGGCAAGGCGTTTCGTAACGAGATTACGCCCGGCAATTTCATCTTCCGAACCCGCGAGTTCGAACAGATGGAGATGCAGTACTTCGTCAAGCCGGGGACGGACAAGGAGTGGTTCGACTACTGGCGTAACGAGCGGCTGGAATGGGTGAAATCGCTGGGCATTCGAGCCGAGAGGCTGCGACTTCACCGGCATACCCGCGAGGAATTGGCCCACTACGCCTACGATGCATACGACATCCAGTACGAGTTCCCCTTCGGTTGGCAGGAGTTCGAGGGTATCCACAACCGTACCGACTACGATCTCAGCGCACATCAACGACACTCGGGCAAGAAGTTGGAGTATTTCGATCAGGCGTCCAACGAGAGCTACATCCCATACATCATCGAGACCTCCGGCGGTGTCGATCGCCTGACTCTTGTCTTACTGGCCGATGCCTATCGAGAGGAGGAGGTCGAGGGCGAATCCCGCGTCTTGCTGAGGCTGCAACCTCGACTGGCACCAATCAAGGCCGCCATTTTCCCGCTGGTCAAAAAGGACGGGATGCCGGAAGTCGCGAGGAAGATCGCAGATGATCTGCGGAAGATCCTGCCCGTCTTCTATGATGAATCCGGTTCCATCGGCCGGCGCTATCGCCGCCAGGACGAGGCGGGCACACCTTTCTGCATAACGGTTGACGGCCAGACACTCGATGACGAAACCGTCACCGTGCGTGACCGCGACACCCTGAAGCAGGTAAGGGTATCGACTGCGAAACTTGCAGCCCATCTGACGGAGGCGATTGGCTAGGAGCGCGGGGGCCCGGCCATGCCGGTGAAGCGCTTGCTCACGCTCGCGGTCGGGGCGCTTGCCGGTTCCTACATGGTGAGCCGCTGGCGGCGCAACCTGGCGCATACGCCCCGCGTGTTGACGAACCACCGCGGCCGCGCGTTGGAGCCGGAACTGGTCGAGCTGGCGGGCGGTGAGTGTGTGCCGGTGATCGACACGGGCAGGGGGCCGGCCATCGTTCTCATACCGGGCCTGACCGGCGAAGGAGCCGTGTTTCGTTACCAGATCGCGGCCCTGTCTGAAAGCTACCGGGTCATCGCCCCGAATCTGCGCTCCGATTTCGCTGGCGTTGAACGCGACTTCGACCAGTTCGCTCACGACATCGCGGCCGTGCTGGATGCGCGCGCTGTGTCGGCCGCCTGTGTCCTCGGCCTCTCGTTCGGCGGCCCAATCGCGATGCGCTTTGCCAGGCTGTATCCCGCACGCGCCTGGGCGCTGATCGTCACCGCCACGCTGGCTCGTCTCGACCTCTCCCATGTAGGCCTGAACCGAACTCTGCTGATCCCTGTGGCCCGCTGGACTTCGCGCTTTCTGCCAGTGCCGCTAATGCGCCGGCTATCGCAATATTGGGGAAGTCTAGGTGTTTGGGTGTACGATCCTTCGCCGGGTAACGAACGGATCATCGACTATGAACTGGACGTCCCGCTACGCGTGCCGATGTCGGTAGGAGGTGAGCGGATGGAGACGTTCAAGGAATGCGATCTGAGAAGGGATCTTGGTGAGCTGCTTCAACCATCACTGGTGATCGCCGGCGGATCGGATACGTATACTCCGCTGGACTGGCAGCGTGAGATCGCCGACCTGTTGCCCAACTCGACATTCGTGGAGATTCCCTACGGCGGACACTTAATGTTGATCTCTCACGCAGAGACGTTCAACGGCATCGTCCGCGACTGGCTGGCACGGATCGTGGCGGAGCGGGCCGAACAAGCTGCGTCACCTTCCTCGCCGATTCCGTGAGGTACCAGTTCGTTGACTTCTCGTTCTGAGGTATTCGCGTCTCGCTGGGGGATGATGCTGGCCATGTTGGGCATGGCGGTGGGAACCGGCAACATCTGGCGGTTTCCGCGCATCGTCGCCACCAACGGGGGTGGTAGCTTCCTGGTTGCCTGGGTCGTGTTCCTGCTGGCCTGGTCGATACCGCTGATTCTGGTCGAATTCGCCATCGGTAAAGCAACGCGTTCCGGGACGGTCGGTGCGTTTGGGAGACTGATCGGGCCGAAGTTCGCCTGGATGGGCAGCTGGGTCGGCTGGTGTGCAACGGCGATCATGTTCTACTACTCGGTGGTCATGGGCTGGTGTATCCGGTTTCTTGTCGCGAGCATCAGGGGCGAAATACCGGGCGCGACGCCGGAGGCGTTCTGGGAGAGCTTCGCCTCCTCACCGGGCGCGTTGCTCACTCACGCCATCGCGATGACGCTCGGTGTGCTGGTCGTCGCCCGCGGCGTGCGCGGGATCGAACGAGTCGCGCGGATTCTGATTCCCAGCCTCGTCGTTCTGGTCGTGGTCCTGGCCGTGAGAGCCGTGACGCTGCCGGGTGCAGCACGAGGTCTGAATTTCCTCTTCACTCCCGACTGGAGCCAGCTGGCCAATCATCGCGTCTGGCTGGAGGCGTTGACTCAGAACGCATGGGATACCGGAGCGGGCTGGGGCTTGATCCTTACGTATGCGGTGTACATGAGGCGCAACGAGGACACGACGCTCAACGCCTTCACTCTGGGCTTCGGCAACAACTCGATGTCACTGCTGGCCGCCATAATGGTATTGTGCACGGCCTTTGCCTTGCGGCCGGACATCGCGGGAGAGATCGTCGGCGCCGGCAATGAGGGGCTCACGTTCATCTGGGTGCCCGAACTGTTCGCGAGGATGCCGGCCGGACAGTTCTTCATGGCGCTCTTCTTCCTGGCTCTCGTGTTTGCCGCCTGGACCAGCCTGATCGCGATGATCGAGTTGGCCACGCGGGTACTGGTCGACACCGGGGTGCCGCGGCGGCGCGCCATCTGGTGGGTTGGCATGGTCGGCTTCCTGGCCGGTGTGCCTAGCGCCCTTTCTCTCGGCTTCTTCCGCAATCAGGACTTCGTCTGGGGGGTGGGATTGATGCTCTCCGGGTTCTTTTTCGCCATCGCGGTTCTGAAGTTCGGAATCCGGCGGTTCAGGACCGAGTTGATCAATCAGCCTGGCGCCGACGTGACCATAGGCCGTTGGTGGGAGTTCGCTATCGTGCTCTGCCTGGTCGAGGCAGTCGTCCTCATCGTCTGGTGGTTCCTGCAGGTACGCGGGGAAGGGTGGAGGGCGGCGCTGAACCCGCTCAGCACGTACAGCATCGGAACGGTGCTGGCCCAGTGGGCGGTCGTGCTCCTGGTCTTCTGGCTGGTGAGCTCGCGTCTAGCCAAGCGTTCCGGCGTCGCCGAAGGCGAAACGCTGGGCGATGCCGGCGGCTAGTCAACTACGACGATGGGGTCAGCGATTCGCCATGGGATCCGAAATCAGCATTGGCCGTCTGACCCCATATGAGCTGGTGTTCGGTGCGGAAGGATTGGCCGAACAAGAGCTTCTCGCTGTCGCCGAAGAGGCGCAACAGAGTAATACTGCGCTAGAGCGGCGTGACGTCTTCGCTTCTTTCCCCCGGGTGGGGGTGCTGCTCGCGCAACTGATGCCTGAAGACGTCGAGCCTGCGGCAATCGACCATTAC
Organism: Gemmatimonadota bacterium; assembly: GCA_041617795.1. Lineage (GTDB taxonomy): Bacteria > Gemmatimonadota > Gemmatimonadetes > Palauibacterales > KS3-K002 > JBFJOD01. The sequence goes on from JBFJOD010000014.1 coordinate 27,558, forward strand.
CTTGATATACTGTTCCATTGTTTCAACTTCTGGGGCGCCGGCCGGCCGGTCTATGCGGTGGACGCTCCCGTCGTTCGCAGCCTGATCGAGTCACCACCCGACCTCGGTTCCGCAGAACTGCGGGTCGCCTACCGCGCCTGCTATATCGAACTGCCACGCAATCTCTTCTGGGCCGATGTGACGGAAGCGGGACCGCCCGAGCCTGTCGAGGGCATGTTCGTACGATTGGATCCGCACGATTTGTCGCAGGAGGCGGACCTGCTGTTGGTGCTCGGCATGCGTCAGGAACGCCAGGGTTTTAGCGCGGCGCCGCTGGCTGCAAGCCTCGATGAAGCTCGCCGGCTCCGAGAACGAGACGCCTTTCGGTCCGACATACCGGGAGCTGATCTGGCGAATCTTTATTCACTGCGTCGCTCTTCCGAGGTCGTGACACTGGCGCTTCGGCTCTTCTGGTATGTCGATGTCTATCCGGAATCTTTGGTCCGCCAGAGCGGAACGGGTGGCTCAACTGGTGACGGGATAACGGCTACGGGCTTGGACCATCTCGTGGTACGTCAGGTCGAGCGAGGTCGCGGATGATCGGCGGCATTCGAATCGCCAAATTCTTCGGGTTCGAGGTCCGCCTCGATCTGTCCTGGTTCGTTCTGTTCTTGCTGGTTCTTTGGACGTTCGCCGAATCCGTTTTTCCAGCCCGCCACCAGGGTCTGAGTGGAACCGAGTACAACCTCATGGCCCTTTTCGGTGCCCTCGTCTTCTTTGTCTCCGTCCTGTTGCATGAGCTGGCGCATTCGGCGGTCGCACGGGCCCGCGGCATTCAGGTTGAAGGGATAACCCTGTTCATCTTTGGGGGCGTCGCGCGGATCCGTTCCGAGGCAACCAATCCGAAAGATGAATTCCTGATCACGGTTGTCGGCCCGCTTTCGAGTGCGCTGATCGGCCTTGTCCTGCTGGGGTTCGCCCGGGCCGGCCAGGCTTGGGGATGGCCCGTGTCGATCACTGGGGTGGCGGATTACTTGGCCTTACTCAACTTCGTCCTCGCGATCTTCAACTTGATACCGGGCTTCCCACTGGACGGCGGCCGCCTGTTACGCTCGCTGGTTTGGCACCTGACCAAAGACTTGCGCAAGGCTACACGCTGGGCCTCGCTGACCGGACGCGGGTTCGGATTCATTATGATCGGGTTGGGAATCCTCAGCCTGTTCGGTGGCCAGCTGATCAGCGGGATCTGGCTCGTCCTTATCGGCTGGTTTCTGGCACAGGCTGCCGTGTCCAGCTACAGACAGTTGATGCTGAAGAAGATTCTCGAAGGCGTGCGTGCGGAGGATGCGATGACGCGTAATCCGGAGACGGTGTTGCCGGATGTCACTCTGCGCGACCTGGTGAACGACTACTTCTTACAGCGCCGCTACAGTGTTTTCCCGGTGCAAGACCAGGAAGGCCACCTGCTGGGCTTGATCACGCTGAGTCAGGTTAAACAGGTCGATCACGACCTGTGGCCGACCACACGAGTCGAGGCCGTGATGACGAAGATCTGCGAGGCAGTGACCGTGCGTCCCGATGATGACCTGGCCGAGGTTCTCACGAAGCTGGAGAAGGCCGGGGTTGGCCGCGCCATGGTGGTCCAGAACGGCCGGCTGGAGGGCGTGATCAGCCGCGCCGACGTTGCTGCCTGGCTCGAGCGTTACCAGCAGCTTCATTAGCCCACCATCGCTGTCAACAGTCCCGGGCGGGGTTAGGTGACCAAAGGTCGCAAGAAGAGCGGAAAGCAGGGCGAGAAGACCCGGTCCAACAAGCGAGCCCGTGCGCTGGCTGTTGCCGACCGGCTCGCCGAAGCGTATGCGGCGCGTATCGAGCTCAACTTCAGCAACCCGCTCGAGTTGGCCGTGGCGACGATCCTCTCCGCCCAATGTACCGATCAGCGGGTCAACGAGGTAACAGCTAAACTGTTTCGCAAGTACAGAACGGCCGACGACTATGCTAGCGCCGATCCTGAAGTATTCGAAGATGAGATTCGGTCGACGGGATTCTTCAGAAACAAGACCCGCTCAGTCCTCACGTTCGCGCGGTCGCTGATCGAGAAGCACAAGGGCCGTGTGCCCGACACGATGGTCCAGCTCGTCGAGCTGGCCGGTATCGGCCGCAAGACCGCGAACGTCATCCTGGGTTCAGGGTTCGGCAAGAACGAAGGGATCGCGGTCGATACGCATGTCAAGCGCCTGTCCCAGCGTCTTGGACTGAGCGACGAGCGAACCCCGGAGCGAATCGAGCGAGATTTGATGGAACTTATTCCGCGCCCGGAGTGGACGAACTTCTCACTTCGCATGATCCAGCACGGCCGTATCACCTGTACCGCTCGGAAGCCGGGCTGCGATGGCTGCCCGGTTGAGGACCTCTGTCCCAGCGCGCACATGTTTGAGTGACCGGCGTGCCCGGTTGCGGTACGAGGTTGCGAAGCTACCATCAGAAAGGACGGAAGCTGCACTACTGGCAAGGGAGCTGATGCGATGCAGCTGAAACGCGACGATGCGCTCGCGCTGATGCACGACTATACGCAGAACGAGAATTTGCGGCGCCATATGTACGCCGTGGAGGCGGCGATGCGCGCCTATGCGAGGAAAGTCGGCGCGGACGAGGAGTTGTGGGGTCTCACGGGTCTGCTCCACGACTTCGACTACGAGAGATGGCCCAATGACCAGCACAAACCCGATGACGAGCACCCGGTCACCGGCGTCAGCATTTTGCGGGATAAGGGCTATCCCGAGGAGATGCTGCAGGCGATACTGGGTCACGCTGAGTATACGGGTGTGGCCCGCGAGTCCCTCCTGGCCAAGACACTCTTCGCCGTCGACGAACTGGTCGGGTTCTTGACCGCCTGCGCACTGGTCCGTCCGAACGGGATCAGTGACTTGAAAGTGAAGTCGGTGAAGAAGAAGTTCAAAGACTCCAGTTTCGCTCGCGGTGTTAATCGTGCTGACGTCGACAAGGGGGTAGCCGAGTTGGGTGTCGAGTTCTCCGAGCACGTCCAGCTGGCCATCGATGCGATGAAAGAAATCAAGCAGGAGTTGGGTCTGGCGGGCGCGGATTCTGATCCGGACTAGGGTCTTATGACGATCAAGACGATCATCGAGCCTTTCAAGATCAAAGCAGTCGAGCCGATACGCATGACCACGCACGCCGAGCGTGAGGAAAAGATTCGAGATGCCCACTACAACGTCTTTCTCCTCCATGCGGACGACGTGCTGATCGATTTGCTTACTGACAGCGGCACCGGTGCCATGAGCGTAGACCAGTGGGCCGCCGTGATGCGAGGTGACGAGTCGTACGCCGGAAGCCGCTCGTGGTACCGGTTCGAGGAGGCGGTCAAGAGTCTTTTCCCATTTGAGCACATCATTCCCACGCACCAGGGGCGCGCGGCCGAGCGAATACTCTTCTCCGTTACCTGCAGGCCAGGACAGATCGTTCCTAACAACACACACTTCGATACGACCCGCGCCAATGTCGAATACCAGGGTGCGACAGCGTTGGACTTGCCTTGTGAACAGTCGCACGATGCCGCGGCGTTGCACCCGTTTAAAGGCAACATGGATGTCGAGGCGCTGGATAAGCTCTTGACGGCAAAAGGCCGTGAAGCAGTTCCGCTGGTAATGGTGACGATCACCAATAACTCCGGTGGTGGCCAACCCGTGTCGATGGCCAACGTTCGAGCTGTCTCCGAGACCTGCCACCGCCATGGCATACCCTTCTATATCGACGCGTGTCGCTTCGCCGAGAACTGCTATTTCATCAAGCACCGCGAACCAGGCTACGCGGACAAATCCGTCGCCGACATTACGCGCGAACTGATGTCCTATGCAGACGGTTGCACGATGTCCGCCAAGAAAGACGGCCTGGCAAACATCGGCGGCTTCCTGGCCACCAACGACGAGGAGTTGGCGCGACAGGAGAAGGATCTACTCATCCTGACGGAGGGTTATCCGACCTATGGCGGTTTGGCAGGCCGTGATCTCGAAGCGATCGCCGTAGGTCTGGAGGAGGTGGTACACGAGGATTATCTCCGTTACCGGGTCGCCTCGACCGAGTATCTCGGCAAGCACATCTCTCGCGAGGGTGTACCGATCGTACAGCCGCCAGGAGGACATGCCATCTACATCGATGCGGGCGCTTTTCTCGAGCAGCTCGAGCCTCGGCAATATCCGGGTATCGCGCTGGCAGTGGAGCTGTACATCGAAGCAGGAATACGCGGCGTCGAGATCGGTAGCGTCATGTTCGCCCACAAGGACCCTGCTACCGGGCAAGAAGTGCCTGCCGAGAAGGAATTACTGCGGCTAGCGATTCCCCGGCGCGTCTACACGCAAAGCCACATCGATTTTGCGGTGGAGGCGATTCTGGATGTCTGGCGACGCCGCGATAAGATCGGCGGCTACCGTATCGCTTATCAGGCTCCGTTCCTGCGCCACTTCACGGCCCGCTTCGAGCCGCTCGCCCGGCCTGCTTGATTCCCGCGCCGGCGCCGGCCACGTTACCTGTCCGGTCCGAACCTGTCTGTGGCGTGCCGGAACAGCCGTACTGGAGGAATGTTTGAACACTTCCGCGGTCATCGCCATGCTGCTCACCTGCGGCTTCATCTGGGGCGGGTTTCTCGTGCTTTTAGTGTATGGAATCCGACGGGAGAGACAGAAAGCGGAACGAGGCGCAACCGGATAAGCTGGGTTGGGCACTTGCCCGGGTCGCGGTGCTGGCACCAGGCGGGTTCGTGGCCGGCTACCTGGTCGGGCTGATGTTCGGGCGACTGCTTGGCGACTGCCCGCTGCTCGGCGCGTGCGCTGAAGCGACCCCCGTGCTTGTCGCGATCCCGGTCGCGATCCTTGGGATGGGTGCGGGCAGCACGCTTGCTGCCGTCCGGGTGCGCCGCTGGGGAGAGGGTGTGATCGTCTGGCTGGGAGGAATCGTCGCGATGACCGGGCTGGTTAGCGTGATTGGCTTGCTGGGCAGTGAAAGCTTGATCGGTCGGGCCCTTGCGGTAGGCTGGTTGGTCGCCGCGGCCGGTCTGGCGATCGCGTCGATACGCTGATCGATAACCTAAGACAAACACTGAATAGCAAAAGAGGAGATTATGAGAGATCCGATCATTCCACGTGAGTTTCGCGCCGTCACCCGCCGGTCGCTAACTCGCTCGCTGGTGATGGTGCCGGTGGCCGCGGCGCTCCTGGCCGTAGTGATGGTGCCGTTTTCATGTACGACCGTGGCCGATTACGAGGTTGCGGTCCTCAAGAATCCGATCACGGGGAACGTCAGCGATATTTCCTTCGCGCAAGGACTTTACTTCGCTGCTCCCGCGTTCTTCTGGAAGCAATACTTCAAGTACCCGATGCGCGAGATTCAGTACCCCGCCAGTGGGGGGAGCGAAAAGGCGCAGGCCCTCACCTCGGATCAGCTCACCATCAATGTGGACGCCGCCTATCGCTATCGCGTCCTGCCCGAAAAGGTCGTCGACATGTTCTTGGTTGTAGGAGACATGGCCGATGTGAACGAGTACGTCTATACGAGCTACAGAACCGCTCTACGTGACGCAATCGCCGAGCTGAGCGGAACGGAGATTCTGTCCACCGAACGGTTGGGAATTGCCACGCGCGTCGAGGAGTTGATGGACGCGGAGCTGGGGCCAAAAGGTATCCAGATCGTTCGATTCTTTGTCCGGGAGATTCAACCGCCGCCCGCGGTTCGCGAGGCCATCGAGCTCAAGTTACAGCGGGAGCAGGAGGTGCAGGCTCAGAAGTTCCAGACGGACATCGTCACCGAGCAGGCGGAGCAGAAGCGCCAGGAGGCATTGGGTATACGCGACGCTCAGAACATCATCGGCCAGAGCTTGACGCCGGCGTATCTTTCGTATTTCTACATGCAGACATTGCAGGAAGTCGGCAAGAAAGATGGCAACGTGATCATCGCTCCCACGGAAGGGGGCAATCTACTGTTCAACGTGCCGACGAGCATTCGCGGCGGTCAGTAGCGCAGCTTCAGCCGACCTTGCGTTTGGGCGCCCCCCAGCGAATGATAGGAGAGGAGGGCGCCCAATTCGTTAAGGAGGCGGTCGCCTATGTTCGCGCGGTACGGTTACCTGGCTGCTTCTGGACTCGTGACCCTGCTCATGCTGTCCGGATGCGGAACCCGTCGTTCGCCGTCTTATGATAGCCCACCGGTTCTAGCCAATCGCGAAGAGATCACCGCCGCGATGCGTGCGGTCGGCGCCGGCCTGGAAGCGCGGGTCGTGCTACTCGTGCGCGTTGACTCGAAAGGCCGCGTCGAGGGCGTGCGCGTGGGTCGAAGTTCCGGTAACGATGAGTTGGATAATGCGGCGATGTGGATCGGGGAACAGATGCGCTTCGACCCGGCTCGCTATGAAGGTGCCGCGGTCGCGGCCTTGATCGAGATCCCTATTACCTTCGACGTCGTCAGCCGCGTCGTGAGGCCCGTGCGGCTGCGGAATGCCGAAGAGATCGCCGGCTATGTCATTCGCGATCACGGCGAGCTGCGCGGCACAGCGCGCTTCCGTGTGCATGTCGGCCCGGAAGGTTGGGTTCGCGAAGTGAAAGATCGCTGGCCGCACGATCGCGAAGTACAGGATGCGGCGCGCCCGCTGATCGAGGACCTCAAATTCTGGCCAGCCTACCGGGGTGACAGTGCCAAGTCCAGCTGGGTGAATCTGACGTTTGAATTCGCCGGGCCCGCGACACGAGTCTACCTCGACAGTCCAGGCGCCTAGTGCAGGAAAGCCTGCAGCGGCCATAAGCTCGCCGCGCCAAAGCGATCGGTCAATCACCCGGATTCAGCTACATGAACTATCGCCAGCTCGTATTGATGGTCGCGGTATTCTGTGCGCCAGGCTCATGCGCCTACGCACCGCCCACGTACGATGTGCCACCCATCCTCGCCAATCGCGACGAGGTTGCCAAACAGCTGCAATCACTGGGCGCTACGCTCGAGGCACAGGTCCTGTTACAGGTGCAAGTCGATCGCGAAGGAATCCCCGAAGACGTGAGGGTCGTCCGGGGGTCAGGGGACCGGCATCTCGACGCCTTGGCCGTTTGGGCTGGCAGGCAAATGCGCTTCACGCCGGCTCGCTATCGGGGACAGCCGGTCGAAGCATCAGTACGTGTGCCGGTCACTTTTGCACTGCCGCCGCAGATCACGCAGCAGCCCGAGTTGCTGGACACGCAGGCGGTCACCAAAATCATGGAAAGCGACTACGCCGAGCTTCGAGGCAGCGCTCGCGTGAATGTCCAGGTGGGAACGTTGGGGGCAATTCGTGATTCCAAGGACCTGGTGGCCGAGACAGCGGAACTCCGTGAAGCCGTTTCGCCGCTTCTGCCTCAGCTGCGCTTCAGCCCCGCCCTCGCGAATGACCGCACGGTCGCAGCTTGGGTGATCCTGATCTTCGAATTCGCCGGCGCCGAATCACGTGTGAGGATCGAGCCACCGGAAGAGCCAGCCTGACGTAGCGCCGGTAGGGTTAGCGGCGAAACAGTGCGACGCGGAACCTTGCATCAGGTTGCGGGTTGCGAATCGCTGTCGTGCGGCTTGACTGCAGTAGGTCGAATTGTCGGCACGTAGCTCGCCAAGAATTCCACTGCTCTTTCCTCTGCCCAGTAATAAGGCCTCCAGGGACGCGCGCCGCCGATGAAGCCGGCATGGCCGCCGCTCGAAGTGAACTCAGCATGAAGCCACTCGGACTCGGCCGCCGCCTGCTCCGGAAGCGACGACGCCGGGATAAGCGGGTCATCCCGCGAATTGATCAGCAGCGTCGGACGACAGATGAGCGCGAGATATCGCATTGAGCTTGAGCGTGCCCAGTAGTCCCTTGCGTCACGAAAGCCGTGCAACGGTGCCGTCACTGCGTCGTCATACTGTTCCCAGGTACGGGCGTGACGTATGGCGTCTCCATCGATTAGGTCTGGATACGTCCGTGCTTTTTCCAGGGCCTTCGCTTTCAGTGTCCGCAGAAAGAAGTGGCTGTAGAACAAACCCATGCCGCGTGACATCATCTCGGCCGCTGCGGCCAGATCGAAGGGCGTCGAGATCGCTACGGCGGCCCGCACCTCGTCGGTGAGCAGCGTACCCTGTTCGCCCAGCCACTTCAGCAGAACGTTGCCGCCGAGCGATACGCCCACCGGCAAGATCGGAGCACCCGGATCGCGTTTGGCCAATTCTGCGATCACCCAATCGAGGTCTGCCGTGTCGCCCGAGTGATACATTCTCGGAGTCCGGTTCGGGGTGCCACTGCACGACCTGAAATTCAGGGCCACGCCCCTCCAGCCGCGTGTCGCCGCCAGGGCAAGCAATCCACGAATGTAGCGGCGCTCTGATGAGCCCTCGAGACCGTGGATCGCCAATAGTTGTGGAGAGGCGATGGGTCCGTCCATGAAATCGATATCGAGAAAGTCACCATCCGGCGTCGCCCAGCGCGCCCGGGTCGTTGGCACGTGAACCAACCGGCGCAGGGTCCGGCCCCAAACGGTCTGTCCGTGCTTTCCGCGGTTCCACCAGGCGGGGCGGAATGGTCCGACTTGACGTGTGTGGGGTTCTGTCATGTCTTTGCGTGTATTTACTGGCGACCGGCAGCCTGACGGCTGTGCAGCGGCTCTACCTCAGTATATTGCTTTCGGTTACGGAGTCGCCAGATTCCAGTTGAGGGAGCTGGCCGAGATGGCCGGGCAGAGGCGCAAGCGGTAAGCGTATCAATTACTTACAGCGATGACAGGCAAAGCCGAGATGAAGATGGAGATTGAGGCCGGCGCTGGATCGGTCAGTGAAGTGCTGGAGGCCATCCTTCAGCTCATAGAGTCGAGCTCCGACGGCAAGAGGGCCGCAAAAGTGAAGTCCTTTGCGAGCGCGGCACTTCGTAGAGCTCCGACCGACTTCTTCCGCGGCCGGACGGACGCGGACATCGTAGAGGTTGTCCACGCGTTGTTCGACCTGGTGGAATCAACGCCGCCGGATGAGATCGGTGTGCGAATCTCGCGGCGCTCGGGTCTCGGCCACTCTGGAACGGTCGAAGTTGTGATCAGCGACCGTCCTTTCGTCGTTGATTCCATCCGGCAATTCCTCACCTCGAAAGGCTTCGAGATTCGCAACGAGCTCCACCCCATCGTCGTCGTAGAGCGCAACCAAGCCGGGCAGGTCACGGATCTTCGCGACTGGAGCGCCGAAGGCCCCAAATACTCCGTGCCGTATTGCGAGTTCGACGGCTATCTCGACGACGCGCTGGTGAAGTCGCTGGAGGATGAACTCCGCTTTTGTATGGAAGAGGTCCGCATTTCGACCGATGACTTTCCGGAGATGCTGGCCAAGACCGACGCCGTATGTGAGGGACTGAAGGAAGTCGCGCGCCGCTTTCCGGATCGCGTCGCTGAAGTCGAAGAGATCATCGCGTTCCTCAACTGGCTGAAGAATGAGGGGTTCGTGTACTTGGGTTATCGCGAGTATGACTTCAACACCGGACCGGACGATCGTCGGCTCGTTTCGGTGAAGCGCGGTTCTGGGCTCGGAGTCCTGCGGCGCGAGCAACAGTCGTCGACATGGGATCCCAAGCCGCTGGATGAGCTTCCGCCGGATCTGCGGGCCCGGGCGCTGTTAGGTCCGCTGCTGATCGTATCCAAAGCGAATTCCGAGTCGCGGGTGCACAGGCGTGCCCGGATGGATTACGTCGGAGTCAAGAAGCTGAACGAACAAGGCGAGGTCGTAGGTGAGCATCGTTTCTTGGGGTTGTTCACTTGGAAGGCGTATTCCGAGTACTCGGGCAACATACCGATTCTGCGGCGCAAGTTGGATCAGGTATTGGATGCGGAGAATGTGCCGAGAAAATCGCATGATTATCGAGCAATAATCCAGCTTTTCAACGATTTACCCAAAGAGGAAATATTTCTCGTCAGCGTCGACGACCTGCGAAAGCAGATCCGCGAAGTGATGGCGACGGAGAACACCGGCGATGTCCGAATGATGCTGACGCCGGACATCTTGGGTCGCGGCGTCATCGTGATGGTCATACTTCCGAAGCGCAATTACTCCGACGAGGTCCGCGGCCGGCTGCGTCGTGATATCGCCGAAGCTCTCGGTGGGAGCATCCTCAACGAT
>JBFJOD010000015.1:0-35195 GCA_041617795.1 Gemmatimonadota bacterium
CAGCCAGGCTGCGCCCCGCGCCCGGGGCCCGAGCTCAGCGATGACCGCGGCGTCGCCCCGACCGACATCGATCAGCGGTATCGAGTCGGCATCGACAGCCGCAGAGTAGCCATAGGTGACGGCGGTGAGGCTGCGGTGCCGTAGCGCCGCCGGCTCCGTTACCCGCACTACGGTCGCGCCGCGTCGCCAGACCGGCATTCGCACGACCTCGTAGAACACAGTGTCTGGGCCGAGGCGTCGCAGCCACTGCGCCGCCCAGGCTTCGGCCCGCGTTCCGGTCGGCGTACCCGACAAGCGTCCACCGATCGTATCGACCAGACCCGCCGCCATCCCGGCCAGCTCCGGCGCTTCCAAGGCGCGGGTTACCACGGCGCTGAGAGCCGAGTCGCCAGCTTGAGGTGTTGCCTGAGCCACGGCAGCCAGGCCAGCCAATGAAGCCACGGCCGGCAAGACCTTGATTGAAAACATCCGCAAAAGGCCAAAACGAATAGAGGGCCCGGCGGGCCCTCTATTCGATCGTGTTGCCAAATCAACCTTCGCCGTCATTCCCAGTCGTCAAAACGGCGCCGGCGCGAACCGATGTCGTCCTCGTCCTCGTCTTCAAAGTCCTCGAACTCGTCCTCCCACTCTTCGTCGTCGTCATCCTCGGACTCGTCGTCGTCATCGAAATCGAGCTCTTCCTCCTCGTCTTCGCTGTCGTCGTTGTCAGCCTCAAACTCGTCGTCGTCCCGGATATAAAACATCCGGTCGGGATCGATCCATCGATCCTGCTTGGCGCTCATCGTCCCTCCTCCTAGGGGATTCGCTCGCGAAGGTTCCAAGAACTGGGTAACCAGACCGCAAAAAGGGTCCGGACAAAGGCGACCCGGACTACCTGATCGGCTTATAATAAGGGGCGCCGACGATGTCAAGCACTTTGTTCCGCAGGCGTCGCGACCACCGCCAATTGCGAGTCTCGGCCGCCCGCCCTTCCCGTTGCTGTCGGTTGCTGCGCACCCGATATTAGAGTTCGTTCGCCACGCCTGACCGACCCCCCAATCACTCGACCTGTAGCGGACTGCCATGGGTAGCCAGCTGTTAACCGATACCACGACCCAGCTCGCCCGGCCGCGGGGGATCTGGTTCCTCTCAGCCCTCATGCTCGCTGCAGCGGCACTGCACCCGGTGATCTTGGGCGAGCTTGGCTGGCCTAGCATGGAGGTGTTGTGGGCCGCGGCGTTCGTGCCGGCAATCGCGCTTCCCTTCTTCTACGGCCGGCAGGGTGTCCTAATCGCTTTATTCGCCGCGCTGTCGTTGTTTGTGGCCGTCGAGCGGCTGGCCCACGGTTCCAGCGCCGCAACCGAAGAGCGCTTCCTCTTCACCGCCACCTTCTTGCTCGCGCTGGTCACGCTCAGCTTCGGAATCGGTGGCCTGGCCGAGCTGCTCCGCCGCGAGCATGCCGGACGTCTGGTGGCGGAACGCGCCGCCGCCACGAGCGAGTTGGCGGTAGCGCTCAAGCACGAGATCCATAACCCGCTAGCCGCGCTGGTCGCGGAGGTCGATCTGCTGGGCGAGGCGACGCTGCCGGAGGAGCAGCGGGAGGCGGTCGCGACCGTGGCGGGTTTGGCCCAGAGGATCAAGCTGTTGGTCGACAGAGTCGCCGAGATCGAAGCGCCACGCCGGGTCGAATACCTCGACGGAATCTGGATGACCGACCTGTCCGCGGAATAGTCGTCGTTGTATGTTACGACGATGAAGCACCGCCTAACTCCCCCGTTGTGTCTTGTCGTCCTTGCGGTAGTAGTATCGGCACTGGCGAGCTGCAAAGCGCCCCAGGCCTACGGCGACCGCAACAGCGTGATCGTTCGCGCCGACTCGCTGTTATGGGCTGAGATGGGCGCTGAAGTCACCGCCAGCATCGAGCGCAGGGTATTCACCACACGCCCCGAGCGAGTTTTCCAGGTCACATCCATCGCGCCCGGCGACAGCCTCTGGAACGACTTCCGTCTCTGGCAACAACTAGTCATCCTTGGCACCTCAGCTGACGAATTGGTCAGAGCGTTGGTTGGCGATTCCGACGACCCTGACGCCACCGCACCCGCCATCCTGCAGCTGAAGGGGAAATGGGCGCGCGGCCAGCTCATCACGGTGGTCCTGTTGCCACCTGCGGACCAGGGCAACGCTCTACGCGATCTTCTGCCCCAGCTGTACAAGCATCTGGAAGCGGAGTACCAACGCTGGATCATCGGGCGCATGTACACGACCGGAGTCGACGATTCGCTGCGCCAGGCGCTGGCCAGCTTCGGCTTCACCCTCGACCTGCCGAGGGTGTACGAGTACGCGTGGCAGGATTCACTCTTCCGCTTCAGCAACTCGTACCTGCAGGGCGATAGTGATCTGTTACGGTCCCTGGTCGTGACCTGGAAATCGGGCGGTGGCGGTGCGACGCTCGACTCGCTGCGAGCCTGGCGCGCTACGATCGATGAATCGCTCTACGAACCCGGGCAAGACATCCTCGAGGACGGCATCAGCGTCGATAGCGTACGGATCGACGGCCTGACCGGAATCGAATTCCGCGGTGTCTGGCAGGACCGAGACCAGTTCCCCGCCGCTGGCCCCTTCATCGCCCGGGCGATCGCCTGTCCTGCCGCTGACCGCACCTATTACATGGACGCTTGGCTGTACGCGCCGGGAAAGGACAAGTACCCATACGTGCGTCAGCTCGAAATCCTGCTCGACTCTTTCCGTTGCGTTACGGAGGACGACTCGCGCGTCAGCAGTGCTAGCCGCGCTGGGCCGAACACCGCAGCTAGCAGCACAAGTTAGTCGCGATGTCCTTCGTTCACCTGCACACGCACAGTGAGTACTCGCTGCTCGACGGCGCCAACAAGCTGGACGCGCTGGTGGAACGTGCCGCCGAGTTGGGGATGCCGGCCATCGGCCTCACGGATCACGGCAACCTGCACGGCGCCCGGCACTTCTATGAGAAGGCGCGTGCCCGCGGTATCAAGCCGATCATCGGTTGCGAGGCCTACGTCGCGTTTGGTGACCGCCGCAGCAAGGAGAGGCCCGCCGACGCGCCGCAGGACTACGCCCACCTGGTATTGCTGGCACGCGACCGCGAAGGGTTCGGCAACCTGGTCAAGCTGGTTTCCACCGGGCATACGGAAGGTTTCTACCGGCGTCCCCGCATCGATCACCAGGTGCTGGCGGAGCATTCGCATGGCCTCATCTGCCTGTCCGCCTGCATGTCGGGCGAGTTAGCGCTCTACCTGTTGGCAGACCAGTACGATCGAGCGAAGCGCACCGCCGAATGGCATGCCCGCTTGTTCGGCGATGCTGGCTACTGGCTGGAAGTTCAGGACCATGGAATCCCCGGCGAAGAGAAGATCCGCGACGGCGTCTACCAGCTGGCCGGCGAACTGGGACTGCCCGTCGTGGCGACCAACGACGCCCATTATCTCCGCCGCGAGCACGCCGATGCCCACGACATCCTCCTCTGCATCGGAACCGGCAAAGACCGAAACGACCCGGGCCGGCTGCGCTTCCACGGGCAAGAGAGCTACCTGAAATCGGCCGAGGAAATGCAGGCGCTGTTCTCGGATCGACCCGATGTCCTGCAGAATACGTTGGCCATCGCTGAACTGTGCGATATCGAGTTCGAGGAGAAGGTCTACCTGCCCGAGTTCCCCCGGCCGGAAGGCCACGGATCCGAGGACTCACTGCTAAGCGAGCTGGCGGAGCGCGGTGCGCTCGAGCGCTACGGCGAGCCGCTGCCCGCCGAGATGCGCGAGCGGCTCGACTACGAACTCGGCGTGATCACCCGGTTAGGCTACAGCGGTTACTTCCTTATCGTCTGGGATTTCATCCGGGCCGCCCGTGAGGCCGGCGTACCGGTGGGACCGGGACGTGGCTCCTCGGCCGGCTCGGTGGTGGCTTACGCGCTGCACATCACCGACATCGATCCGCTGCGCTTCGAGTTGCTGTTCGAACGCTTCCTCAACCCTGACCGCATCTCGATGCCCGACATCGATGTCGACTTCTGCTACGAGCGGCGCGGAGAAGTCATCGAATACGTCAGGACCAAATACGGCGCCGATTCCGTCGGACAGATCGTCACTTTCGGAACCATGCAGGCTCGCGCCGCTGTCAGGGATGTGGGACGCACCCTCGGCTTTTCACCGGCGGAAACCGATCGAATCGCCAAGCTGATTCCCAGCTCACCGGGCTACTCGGTCGGCGTCAAGGAAGCGGTCGACCGAGTAGATGAGCTGAAGTCACTTTACAAGGACGAACCCCGCTTCCGCGAGCTGCTGGACTATGCCGCCACGCTAGAGGGTTTGTCGCGCCACACCTCGGTGCATGCCGCCGGAGTCGTCATCGCGCCCGGCCCGCTGGACGACTACGTGCCAGTGATGACCGCCACCACGCGCGGGGCAGGTGCGGAATCCGAGAACGGCGACCTGGTCATCACACAGTACGACATGGTCAGCCTGGAGAAGGCCGGGATGTTGAAGTTCGACTTCCTCGGCCTGAGGACGCTGACGGTCATCAGCGACGCCACCGAGATTATCGCGACGCGCCACGGGGCACAGATCGATTGGGACCAGCTCGGCCTCGACGATCCCGCTGTCTACGAGATGCTGGCCAGCGGCGACACGTCAGGCGTATTCCAGTTCGAATCGTCGCTAGCCACCGAGAAGCTGCGGGCGATGCGCTGTGATCGCTTCGACGACCTGATCGCTGTCAACGCTCTTATCCGGCCAGGGCCTCTCGATTCGGGGATGACCGACGTTTACATCCGTCGCAAGCGCGGTGCCGAGGCGGTAAGCTACCCACACAAGACGCTCGAGAAGATCCTCCAGCCGACCTACGGAGTCATCACCTACCAGGAGCAGGTGATGCAAGCCGCCAACGCCATGGCGGGTTTCAGCCTTGCAGAAGCGGATGTGTTGCGGAAGGCGGTCGGCAAGAAGGATCCGGTGCTGATTCGCAAGGAACTGGGCCGCTTCATCTCCCGGGCCAAGGAAAAAGGTGTCAGTCGCCGCGATGCAGAGCACGTCGCCTCGATGCTCGAGACGTTTGGCCGCTACGGCTTTCCCAAAGCTCATTCCACGGCCTACGCCGTCATCTCCTATCGCACCGCCTGGCTGAAGCGGCACTATCCGGCCGAGTTCATGGCGGCGCTGCTCACCTCAGAGATCGGCAACACGGACAAGGTCGTTGGCTACATCAACGAGTGCGGCTCGCTAGGGATCGAGGTATTGGCACCTCATGTGAACGAGTCGGGTTACAAGTTTACCGTAGTCAGTGACAAGAGCATCCGCTTCGGGTTGGGAGCGATTCGCGGCGTGGGCCGCGGCGCCATCGACTCGATCATCCAGGCGCGTAAGGATGACGGTGCCTTCAGCTCGTTATTCGACTTCTGCAGCCGCGTCGACCTGCGCCTCAACAACAAGCGAGTGATCGATGCGCTGATCGGCGCCGGCGCGCTGGACGGGCTGGGTGAGCGGGCCGCTATGGCCGAAGGTCTGGAGCTGACGCTGCGCGAGGCACAGTTACGGCAGCGCGAGCGCGAGACAGGCCAGGTCAACCTGTTCGGCGCCGCCGAGGGCAGCGAGGCTCGGTCGGAGCCGCAGCTACCGCAGGTCCCGGAATGGAGCGAGGCGGAGAAGCTGGCGCGCGAGAAAGAGCTTGTCGGGTTCTTTGTTTCCGGCCATCCGCTCGATGCTCACCGCGACCTGGTCGAACTCTGCGCGCGTTCGGCCAACACGAGCAACTTGGGAGAGAACCGCGATCGCAAAGTCGAGATCGCCTGTGTGGTCACGGAGATCGCCCGGCGGATCTCGCGGCGCGACGGATCGGAGTGGGCGCGGATCACCTTCGAGGACTACCACGGCACCGCAGTCGCCTTAGCCTTCCGTGAAGTCTGGAGTAAGCACCGGGACATCATCGACCTGGGAAAGCCGGTGATGTTGCGTGGCAGCGTCTCCGGCCGCGAACGCGATGAAGGCGACCCGCCGCTCTTCCTCGATGAGATCGTTCCGCTCGACGACGTGTACATGAGTGGCCGCGTGGCGGTCTGCCTCGAGCTCAGTAACTCGACTGAAGTCGATGCGGCGGGTCTCGATGCGGCAATCAAGATCGTGCGGGATCATCCCGGGCCCGCTGCCATCCAGGTTCTGCTCGAAAACGGCGGCGAGGAGCCCTCGCGGCTCAGATCCCGCGCCCTGTCGGTGACTCCGCGGCCGCAAGTACTGGCGGAGCTACGCTCGGTGCTCGGCGCCGCGCAGGTACACCTGGTCAGGGCGACCTAGCCCGACTTGCCTTCCGGCAGTCCACACCATCTATTCATCTGGCCACAGGGTGTTATAATTGGAATTCTTCGGTAATCGGCGTTTTATCCCGTTCCTAAGGCGATAATGGCAACGCATCAGGAATTTGAACGCTCGATCGACGAGGTCGTCGCTCGTATCGGGCACCTGAAAGACTTGGCCAACGCAAGGGGGCTCGACGTGGAAGCAGAGCTCAGGAAGTTGGAGACCCGCCTGGACGAGCTGCGGGCCGAGACCTTCAAATCGCTTTCACCCATGGAGCGCGTGCAGATCGCGCGGCACCCTCAGCGGCCTCACGCACTCGACACGATCGAGCGGGTTTTCACCGATTTCGTCGAGCTGCATGGAGATCGCGGCTTCCGTGACGACCCGGCGGTGATCTGCGGTTGGTGCCGCCTCGATACGCGCTCGGTGATGGTCATCGGCCAGCAAAAAGGACGCAACACAAAGGAGAACCTCAAGCGCAACTTCGCGATGATGCACCCTGAGGGCTATCGCAAAGCGCTGCGTATGATGCGGCTGGCCGAGAAGTTTCGCCGTCCTGTGATCACGATAATCGACACACCGGCCGCCTATCCCGGAATCGGAGCTGAAGAGCGCGGTCAGGCCGAAGCCATCGCTCGGAATCTGCTTGAGATGTCACTGATCGAGACCCCGATAGTGGCGGCCGTGATCGGTGAGGGCGGCAGCGGCGGCGCGCTGGGCCTGAGTGTGGCCGATAGGATCATCATGATGGAGCACGCCATCTATTCCGTGATCTCTCCGGAGGGTTGTGCCTCGATCCTCTGGAAGGAGAACACGGAGGAAGCACGCTCAAAAGCCGCCGCGGCGCTCAAGCTAACGGCACCCGACCTTGAGCAGCTCGGCGTGATCGACGAAATCGTCCCCGAGCCGGAAGGCGGTGCCCACGATGACTGGGACGGAGCGGCGGCCCTGCTGGCAGAGGCGTTGGATCGGAACCTGAACGAATTGTGCAGTACGCCACGAGATCAACTGCTGGCCAATCGCTACGCGAAGTTCCGGAAGATGGGGGCGTGGACGGGTGATTGACCGCGCTGGAAACTCCAACGCACCGGCGGTCCAGCCGCCGGCGAACCCGCCGCCCCAGCAAGCCGGCGAGGCGCCGCTGCGCGCGCCGCAGGCGATCATCCGTAAGGGCCCGGAACCGCAATTCATCGAGGTGCGGTTCAAGGGGAAGCGACGCGACTTCTACGCGGCCCACCTGATCCCGCCGATCCAGGCGCGGGAATACGTGGTCGTCGAAGCCGACCGCGGTCAGGACCTCGGCACTGTCAGCGCCGTCGGCGTCCTGGCCAAGAGCAAGTGTGAAGCCTGTGAGGGCTGCAACGCAAACACGCTTCCCGGACAGCGCGTCTTACGCCGCGCGGCCCCCGTGGATGTCGAGCGGATCCTCGGCTTGCGTGACGAGGAGAGCGATGTGCGCCAAGGGGTCCGGCAGATGGTCCACGAACACAAGCTGAAGATGAAGATCAGCGACGCGGAATGGCAATGGGATCGCAACAAGCTGATCATCTACTTCACCGCCGAGAAGCGGGTCGATTTCCGCGTGCTCGTTCGCAGCCTGGCGAAGCGCTACCGCACGCGCATTGAGCTCAAGCAGATTGGTGTGCGGGATGAGGCGAAGCGACTGGATGGTGTCGGACGCTGCGGCCGCGAACTGTGTTCATCTAACTGGCTACCCGAGCTCAAACCGGTGACGCTGCAGCTTGCCAAGGACCAGAATCTGTCGCTAAACCCGTCTCAGATCTCGGGCGCCTGCGGTCGCCTGATGTGCTCGCTGCGCTACGAGCACGATTTCTACGTACAAGCGCGCAAGCGCTTCCCCAAAGAGGGGCGCCAGGTGACGACCGCCCGAGGAACGGAGCGGGTCGTCTCCGTCAATATCTTCAGCAACTGCGTGACGTTGGAAGGGCTGAACGGCGAGTTCAGGACGGTGGCGCTGGACGACCTGAAGAGGGAGGCCGCGGAGGCAAGGCGAAGCGCGCGCCAGAGCTGAGGGTTCGAACATCTTGTCCAAGTTCTACATCACAACAGCGATTGACTACTCGAACGGCGATCCCCACCTCGGTCACGCCTTCGAGAAGATCGGTGCCGACGCGATCGCCCGCTATCGGCGGCTGCGTGGCGACGACGTTCGCTTCGTCATCGGCATGGACGAGCACTCGCAAACGATTCTCCAACCTGCGGCCGAAGCCGGGCTCACCCCCCAAGCCTGGGTCGACAAAATGGCGAGCACTTTCTCGGACGCCTGGAAGCGCCTCGCGATCAGCCACGACGACTTCATCCGTACCACTGAACCGCGCCATGTCCGGGCTGTCGTCGAACTGGTCGAGCGTACCAAGAAAGCCGGCTACATCTTCGAAGGTACTTACGAGGGCTACTACTGCGAGCGTTGCGAAACCTTCAAGCAGGAGAAAGACCTCGTCGAGGGACGCTGTCCGGAGCACCCCGACCGCGAAGTAATCTGGACCAAGGAAGACAACTACTTCTTCAAGCTGTCGGCCTTTCGCGAGCCGCTGCTTCGACACCTGGATGAGCACCCCGAGTTCGTGCAGCCGGAGATTCGTCGCAACGAGATACGTAACGTCCTCGAGGATGGGCTTCAGGATATCTCGGTTTCGCGCCCGCAGACCGACTGGGGCATTCCCTTCCCGGGTGACCCGCAACACGCGGTCTACGTGTGGTACGATGCCCTGATCAACTACCTATCGGCGACCGGATTCCCGGAGAAGCACCACGACGAGTGGTGGCCCGCCGATCTGCACGTGATCGGAAAAGGCATTACGCGTCACCATTGCATCATCTGGCCGGCGATGCTCATGGCCGCCGGGCTCGAGCTTCCAAAGGCCGTCTGGGCTCACGGGTATATCAACTGGGAAGGCCGGAAGCTATCGAAGTCGGCGGGTGCGCCCGTCACACTGGATAGTGCAAGGCAGCGCCATGGGCCTGACCCGCTTCGCTATTTCTTGCTCCGCGAGGTCCCCTGGAATGGCGACGCCGACTTCAGTTGGCAGCGCTTCGACGATCGCTACAACGCCGACCTCGCGAACGACCTCGGCAACCTGGCCAACCGCACCCTGGCAATGGTTCACAAGTATCGCGGCGCCACTGTGCCCGAAGGCGTAGAAACAGAGCTCGACCGGCGCAGCGGCGCAGCGCTCGACGCCTATCGCGAGGCGATGGAAGGTTTCATGCTCCATCAGGGGCTGGCCGTCGCTCTGGAACTGGCGCGGACGGCCAACGTCTTCATCGAAGAGACGGCCCCCTGGAAGCTGGCCAAAGATCCCTCACGGACCGCCGAGCTTGATGCGGTGCTGGCCGCGCTGGTACGCACCCTGGCCAAGCTCGCCGTCTTGCTCAGTCCGTTTATGCCCAGCAAGACGCTGGAGCTTTGGCAAGCTCTTGGCCGCGACGATGCCATCGCTGGGCTATCGGACTACTCGGGACTCGACCTCGCCGGCCGTACTGCCGAACGCCAGGCTGTGCTTTTTCCCAAGCTCGACAGCTGAGCAAGCCGCCTCCATGGTCCTCCTGACCTCTTTGGCCTTACTCTGGTTTCGGCTGTCGCTGAGCGCCGCCGCCGCGCCGGACGCCGCTTCGCAGCAGGCCGTGGCTGCCAGCGACACCGTGCCTCACGTCCGCATCTGCGCGGGCGGCGATGTCTTGCTGGGCAACAACCTCGACACGTTGTGGGCGGCGCGGGCCGCGAAGCGCCTGGGCCGTCCGGTCGCCGCCTTTCCCGATCCCGATTCCTTGCTGGCGCCCCTCCGTCCCCTGGTGGCCGATGCCGACATCGTCCTCCTCAACGTCGAAGGGGCGATCGGAGAAGGGCCGGCTTCCAGCAAATGCCGGCCGGAGTCCACCCGCTGCTACGCCTTCCGCCAGCCGCCCGAGGCGGCGGCCGCGCTGCGCAGAGTCGCTGAGGCCGCCACCGTTGTCGGCAACATCGCCAACAACCACGCCATGGATGCCGGCGCTGACGGCTTTGCCGCTACGATCCGTCTGCTGCGGGACGCCGGTGTGTTGGTCACGGGTAGTGACACGCTGCCGACGCTCGCCGTCACTCCAACCGGGCGCGACACGATCGCCTTCCTCGGCTTCAGCACATTCAGGGCCGGTCCCGACGCCCGCGACCTGCGCGCCGTCCGCCGCCACGTCGCTCGCGCGGCGGCAAGTTACTCACGTGTCGTCGTCTCAGTGCACAATGGCGCCGAAGGCGCCGGCGCCCAGCGCACTTCCGATCAACTCGAGACCTATCTGGGCGAGAATCGCGGCAACCCCGTCGCCTTTGCCAGGGCGGCCGTCGAGTCTGGGGCCAGCCTGGTCATCGGCCACGGCCCTCACGTCCTGCGGGCCGCCGAGTGGCACAGGGACGGCCTGATCTTCTACTCGCTGGGCAACCTCGTGACCTACGGACCGTTCAACCTGGCCAGCCCACTCGACCGCGGTGCGATCGCCTGTGCTAACCTCGATTTCGAGGGCCGGGTCAGCGCGGCAGAGCTTCGGCCCACGCGTTTGCGGGCACCGGGTCTGGTTGCCCCGGACCTCAGTGGGCGAGCGAGCTGGCTTGTCGATTCCCTCAGCCGGCTCGATTTCCCAGCCACCGCTGCGCGGGTGGATGCGGACGGTACCGTCAGCCGGATCGGCAGCCGGCGCTAAGCCACCCGACCCGAAACGGCGGTCCCGCAGGGCGGCGACCACCCCGAGCAAAGCGAGCACAAAATAGGAAAAAAGTGCTCAGATCCACGGCTCTCGGCACAACACATGTTTCCGGTGTAAGTATATTATTGACAAGACCTTAACGCTGTTCGACTTCGCTGGGAACGGAGATTGCATTCTACCTCAACGTGCGATCGCTTGACAGCCCCGCCTCGATTGGTTAACGTGCCGCCGCCTATCTCCATCGGAAGTAGATGTTGAGACACCCGCTGGTCGCGGAGCTGTGTCCTGTGGGGGTCCGGTGGGCAGGTAGTGAGTTCCGATGGACGTGTTCCAGATTACAGAATTCTTTATGCCGCGGAATCGAAAGCGCATGGAACGAAACCGCCTAACGTTCCTAGTCATCACGGACCCTTCGCAGCCGGCGCAGACCGTTCAGGTCACACGCCGGGCCCTCAAATTCGCCATCGCCGGAATCTCAGCGGCCCTCCTGTTCATCTTGGTGGGGTCGGCGGCACTGGTGTTGAAGCTCGGGGATCTGGCCCGAGCCACGCGACTCGAGCGGGAGAACACCCTACTGGTCGCGGACGTCCAGCGCATGCGTGAGACGGTGGGTCAACTGACTCAATCGTTAACGGAGATTTCGGACCGTGACCGTCAATTCCGCGTTCTGGCGGGGCTTCCAGAGATTGACCCCGAAGTGCGTCAAGTCGGGATCGGGGGTCCGGGAACGGCAGCGATGGAAGGCGAGCCGCTGTTGGAGCTGGACACTAGATTAGGTGCCGACGTCTTCAATGCGGCCACAGACCTCAACCGGTTGTTGCGTCAGTCGAATCTCCTGGGGGCGAGCCTGAGAGAGGCGGCGCGGGCCCTGGAGACACGCAAGGAGGAGTTTGCGAGTTTCCCCTCGATCGATCCGACCTCCGGCTGGTTGAGTTCGACCTTCAGCCACAGCCGCTTCCACCCGCTGCTTAACGTCCGCCGTCCCCATGAAGGAATCGATTTCTCGGCACCACGTGGCACGCCCGTCGTGGCGACGGGGGCCGGCGTGGTGACGTTTGCCGGTTGGCGGCCGGGCTTTGGCTGGACGGTGGAGATCGATCACGGCAGCGGGCTCAAGACGCGCTACGCGCACAACGAGAAGAACCTGAGGGTCAAGGCGGGTGACCGGGTTGTCCGGGGCGACCCGATCGCCCTGGTTGGCAGCAGCGGTCAAGTCACGGGTCCGCACGTCCACTACGAGGTCATAAAGGACGGCCGAGCCGTGAACCCGGCGGATTTCCGGCTCAGCGACGTAATAGTCGAGTAGCCGGACGGCACGGCCAGATGGCAACCGAGCGGTTAACCAGCCGCTCGGTTTTTTTATCCCACCAGGATCTGGTCGCCTTCGACCTTTACCCGGTAGGTCTTGATCGAGACGCGCACGGGTCCGCCAGCGGGTTCGCCGGTGGCGATGTCGAACTTCCCGCCATGCCATGGACAGTTTAGCGTGCAACCATCCTTATCGACTGAGCCTTCGCTGAGCGAGGCACGCCCGTGTGTGCAGCGATCGCTCACTGCATGGAGCTTTCCGTCCACATTGAACAAGGCGATGGCATCGGCGCCGTTGTAGACCCGCTTCGACTTGCCAGGAGGCAACTCGCTGAGCCGGGCCACCGCCGTAAAGCCTTCGGCATCACGTTCGCTGACACGCGCCATTTCGGCAATTGAGGCGCCACCCAGCGAATCGAGCACGTCCCAGAGTGACATCTGAATACATGTAAAGATCGGGGTATCCTGTAACGTGTAAGCTGAAGCGTCGCTCTCGCGCAAATCCATCACCAGGTCCAAGAACTCGCCCGGATCATCGCCCTCGAACGCCACCATGAACTCCTGGTCATCGAGCCCGAAAGAATAGGAGGTATTGATCCGAATGTCTGGATACCTCCTTCCCATACGGACATGCTCGTTCATCATCTCTTGCCGCTGCTCATACGACAGCTTGTACCAGGCTCGGGTCTTAACAAATGGGTAAAGAAAGAGGTACTTGGAATCCTGAGGCCGTACGCTTATCCTGCCGTCGTGTTCGAGTTCATCGGGGAAGTCGTAGATCGAGCGCTTCGTCATGGCCAGGTAGCTGTACGGAGTGCTGAGGTATGCCCCAAGCCGCGTTGAGTAGATCGAGGTTTCAAGAGCCTGCAGGGTCTCGAGGTCCTCGGTTGCCTGCCATAGCATGATGTCTGTATCGCCACGCGTGCCCATCGTACTATAAGAGCGCAGCAGCGACCGGGCCTGAAATCCTTGAATGGTCTCGGCGAGCTCGATTTTCTGGTCGATCTGTCGCTCGACGCTCTGCCGGCGCCACGTGGGATCGAGCTTCAAGAACAGGTAGCGAACGAGCTGTCGTTTTTCGGCACTCTGAGCCATCTTCATTCCCTTGCTGAAAGTGGAGCGTGAAACCGGACGCACCGTGCGCACGTAGTTAACTGCTGACAGGCGCGCAGAGACTTGCAGACTCCAAGCGGGACAGTGAACCAGTGGGAATCATCGCCATCATCGTCGCACTCATAACGGCCTACCAAGCACTCATCCTCTTGCGGGCCGTGGTCTCCTGGTTCGCTTCGCCACATTCTACCAATCCGGCTATCAGCCTCCTGAAACAACTCACCGACCCGGCACTCGAACCGGTACGCAACGCATTGCCGGCGACGGGCGGCATAGACCTGTCTCCGCTCATCGTCTTGATCGGGCTCGAGCTAGTTAAGAGGTTCCTGGTCTGAGTGCGTCACGCACCGGCTGTGGACGTTGAGGACGCTGGCATCGGCAGATCGAAATACCTCAGCGGTACCGCCCCGATGACTTTGGCAGTGACTCGCTGGGGAAACTGCGCGATGTAGGCGTTGTAGCGCTGGACCGCTTCGTTGTACATTCGGCCCGCCTCGGTGACCTCCTGTTCGATACCCTCCAGTTGCGAGTTCAGTAGACGAAACCCGAGATCGCTCTGCAGCACGGGATTCTTCGCCGTCTCCGCAAACAAACGAGCAACGGCGTCTGAGAGTTTCCGACTGGCCGTCTCCATCCCCGCCAGATCCCTGGCTCGGACCGCTCCGACCAACTCGACACGAGAGTCCGACACCGCCACCAAGATCCTGGAATCCACCCTCGCGTATCTTTCGATGGTCTCCAGCAGGGTAGGTACCAGCTCGGTCCGCCGCTGCAGCTGGACCTCGATCTCCGAGCGTGCCTCTCCCACTTGCTCGCCCAGCTGCTGGATTTCGCCGTAGCCGCAGGCCCCGGCCAGCAGCGCGAACAGCGGCGCCAGACGGTGGAGCCGGCGGCGCGCGCCATGCCCTCCGCCACCCCCTTTCAATTCATCCCTTCGCATGATCTCCTTGCAGCTGCACGTCCGTGCCCGGCGGTTCCGGCGGATGCCGCGCCGTCCGGCGCTTTCCGGCTCGGCCCCCCAGCGCTTGAAAACTGGCTACATCCCTTCTAGGTTGTCGGCGTTCGGCAGCTACTGACTTTAATCTGGGAGAGCTCAATGAACAAGCATTGGGTGGTGGGTCTCGCTGCACTAGTGCTCCTGAGCGCCTGCAGCCGGTCCACCCAGCTGGCGGTGCGGGCGGTCGCGAGTAGTGACGGTGAGGAGGTGGGGCGCGCCCAGCAAGTGATCCGGCTGATCCCCTACGATCGGGATTCGCTATTCGAGGCGCTGTCCAGCCAGGCCACAGAATCGGAACCGCAGCCACCCGCTGACCTGCTCGCGCTACGTGATTCGGTCTCGAATGCGCAGCTGAACTGGCGTCAGGCGGAGTCGCGCTGGAACGAGATCCGCTCGGAGCTTCAGACCCTTTCTCAAGAGATGGATGGGATGAATCGCTCGAGCAACCAGTATTTCCAAGCCTATCAGCGTTTCGAGGACCTGGACGCCCAGGTGCGCGGTCTCGATCGCGACAAGCAGGGTTTCTTCGATCGGTTCACTGAGTTGCAGAGCGCTTACAACGAGCGGGCCGACTCTTTCAGCGCCGTACTGGCGGCCTGGGAGAACACGGCGTTCGAGAGCTATGCTCAGATCGTCGATAGCCTAAGTGAGGCGTTGGGCGAAGAGTTGGTGGATACGACCGATGCGAACGGTTGGGCCAACTTCACAGTCCCGCGCCGCCCTTGGTGGGTCCATACGCGCGCCGAGCTGGTTTTTGAAGAACTCTACTGGAACGTTGCGTATCAGTCGGCGGGCGGCGCGGACACCCTGGTGCTCAACAGCGCCAACGCGCAGGTCCGACCACTCTTCTAAGTAGCTCCGGCAATATTGGGCGGCGCGCCACTCGCGCGCCGCCCACTGTCTAAAGGTCCAGTCAATGACCCAAGCGGTACCCGACCTCGTATACGAAGTTCGGGACGGGCTCGGAATACTCACATTCGATCGCCCGGATTCGAAGGTCAACCTCCTGACCAGCACCGTGATGCTCGGTCTGGATCAGCTGCTGACGGAAGTGCATGAGGCGGCCCGGCGCGGTGAGGTCCGGACACTGCTGATTCGAAGCGGCAAGCAAGGCAACTTCATCGCCGGTGCCGACATCAGCGAGCTGGCCGCTCTTGATGATCGAGACACGGCAACCGAGATCTCCCGGCGCGGTCAGGAGATCCTCATGAAGCTCGAGCAGCTTCCGGTACCGGCGATCGTGGCGATTGACGGGACCTGCCTGGGCGGCGGCCTCGAGTTGTCTTTAGCGTGCGACCATCGCCTGGCCTGCGACCACCCGCGCACGCGTCTCGGGCTCCCGGAGACCCGCTTGGGAATTCTGCCCGGCCTCGGGGGGACCGTGCGCGCACCGCGACTCATCGGCCTTCGCGCCGCCCTCGACCTCATACTCTCCGGCAAGCAGCTCGACGCGCAGCGCGCCCGTAAGATCGGTCTGGTGCATCAGCTGCTTCCCTCTGCGAGCTTCGCTGAAGACGCTCTCAAGGTGGCCCAAGGTTTTGCGCGGATCGGCAAGAAGCCGCTGCGACGCCGCTCACTGCTGCTTCGCCTGGAAGACAGCGCTCCAGCCCGCTGGCTGATCCAGCGACTGACCCGCAGAGCGGTCCTCGCTCGCACTCGCGGACACTACCCCGCCCTGCCTTTGGCTCTCGACGTCACTGTGTCCGGGCTCGGACTCTCCTCCGAAAAAGCCTACCAGCGTGAGGCGGCGGCTTTTGGCAAACTGGCTGTCACGCCGGAATGCAAAAACCTGATCGCCGTCTTTCAATTGACGGAGGGAGCCCGCAAGAACGTCCCAGCCGGAAACGCCGCCCCGATCCGGCGGGCTGCGGTCGTTGGGGCTGGCGTAATGGGCGCCGGCATCGCCGAGCTATTTGCCTACCAGACCGTTCCCGTGCAGGTGGTCGATATCGACGAGCCGCGTGTGCAGGCGGGAATCTCACGAGCACGTGAGCTATTGAAGAAAGCAGCGGCGCGTGCCAGCTGGTCGGAAGAGGAGCTGCGGAGCCGAAGCAGCTGCCTGCGCGGCGCGACCGGCTATGACGGCTTCGAGCGGGTGGACATCGTGGTCGAGGCCGTCGTCGAGCGGATGGATGTAAAGCGCAAGGTTGTCGCTCAAATCGAAAGCAAGCTGCTCCCGGACGCGACGATCGCCAGCAACACATCCGCCCTCTCCGTATCCGAGCTGCAAGAGAACCTCGAGCAGCCCGGGCGCGTCTGCGGTCTCCATTTCTTCAATCCACCGCATCGGATGCCGTTGGTCGAGGTCGTTCGTGGCGCGCTGACGTCCGACGATACACTCGCCACGGCCTTCAACACCGCGATTCGTCTGGGGAAAACACCCGTCGTGGTCAAGGATCTGCCCGGATTCGTGGTGAATCGGATTCTTGCTGCTTATTTGACGGAAGCTGGCCACTTATTCCAAAGCGGCATGACGGTTCAGCAACTGGACGGCGTTATGCAGAACTTCGGGATGCCTGTGGGGCCGGCGCGTCTACTCGACGAGATTGGTCTCGACGTCGTCGCCGAAGTCAGCCAGACGATGATCAACGGCTACGGCGAGCGCTTCAGACCCGCGCCGGTCATGGGTCGAGTCCTCGCGACCGGCGTAACGGGTCGCAAGGGCGGCCGCGGTTTCTACGAGTACGAGGGCTCCAAATCAAGAGGCGTCAATAAGCAAATCGAGCGTGTACTGCGCGAGACGGCCAGCGGTGAGAAGCCCAGCGCGAGCGATGCCGGCGAGCGGATGGTCTTGAGCATGATCAACGAGGCCAGCCGCATCCTCGACGACGGTGTCGTGGGGTCTGTGGAGAGCCTCGACGTGGCCATGATCATGGGAACGGGCTTTCCTCCCTTCCGCGGAGGCCTGTTGCGCTATGCAGATGCACTGGGCTTATCGCACGTCGTCGAACGGCTGCGCCATTTCGCCGGCCAGCTCGGTCCCCGATTCGAGCCAGCGCCGGGTTTGCTTCAGCGGAGATCATTCTACACGGCAGAGTGAGCGAGGCCTGGCTGGCCTTCGCCGCGACGCCGCTTGCACGCCTCCGATGGGTAAGATCGAGATCCACTACCGACGCCCGCCTGGTCGCCTCGACACGTTTGTCCAGGACCTCGTGGTCGATCGACCCGAGTATAAGATCACGTTACACGAACATCCTCCCATCAACGAAACCCTGTACGTGGGCGGCCAGCCGATTATCGAACCTGGCGCGCCGATCGTCTGGTTCGTGTTTCCCGGCACCTGGCACGACCTTGGGCGCTTTCACTTGAAAGATGGTACTTTTACGGGTTACTACGTGAATCTGATCACGCCGGTAGAGATTACTGGTGACGCCTGGAAGATTTTCGACCTCTGCCTCGACCTCTGGGTTGACCCGTCGGGCCGTTACTGGATCCTCGACCGTGACGAATTCGACGAAGCCGTCGACCGTCTTTGGATCGATACCGCGACGGCGCAACGCACGCGACAGGAACTCGATCGAATCATCGCTGAGGTGCAAACGGGGCGCTGGCCCCCGGATCCGGTTCGTGAACACGACCTCGACCGCGTTCGCGAGTTGAACAGCCAATGAGCCGATGCAGAGGGGGCCGTGATCCCGGAGGATCAAACCCTTGTCAGATGGGAAAGCGGGGTGCCTGACGTTGACGATTCGTGAAAGGGCCATTCTCGGTTTGGCCGTTGCAAGCCTCATCGCCGCGATGCCAGCAGCCGCGCAGCAGAGCTACCGCGTCCGCGGCTCGCCGGATGCCGCGATCGAGCTGACGGTCTATTCCGACTTCGAATGCCCGTTCTGCCGGAATTTCGCGCTTGCGGCCATGCCCGGCATCATCGCCGAGTTTGCTGACCGGGGCCTGCTGCGATTGCGATATGTTTTCCTGCCTTTGGCCTCGATCCACCGAAACGCCGTGGCATCCGCCAAGGCAGCCCATTGTGCGGGTATGGCCGGTCGCTTCTGGGCCTATCACGACTACCTCTACGTTCGGCAACCCGAGTGGGCCGGACCGGCGGCGCCGGATTCCGTCTGGATCAGCTATGCCTCCAACCTGGGCCTCGACACCACCACCTTTCGCCAGTGTCTGCAGGCGCCCGACACGAACGCCGTGATCGAACAGGACTTGCGGGAGGCGCTTGGCTCAGGAGCCACCGGCACCCCGACGATCGTTCTCGGCGAACGGTCGCTCACCGGCTTGACCTCTTACGAGGAACTGCGACAGCAGATCGTCGCGGCGATCGAGACGGCCCGTGGCAACGGGCAACCTGCGGACCGCCAGCCCCAGCCGATTCCGTGAGCGTCGATCTCCCGTTGTTGCTTGCCCTGCTGGCCACGGCCGCGGCCATCGGGCTCAGCCTTTACGCGGCACTCGGCGTACCGGGCGCGGCTGCCTCTCTGGGCCTGATCAGTTTGCCCGATGGGTTGGTCGGCCTAGCCAGCCCGCTGGTTTGGGGCACTCTGCTCGTGTTGTTGGCCGTAGAAGCGACCATCGCCCGCTCACGCATGCCGGACCTCCTCTGGAACTGCCTGCACACAATTGCACGCCCACTCGCAGCGCTGCTCTTCGTCTCCGCCGGCTTCGCCAATGCTCCGGCAAATCTCCAGTGGGCCGCCGCCCTGGGCGCAACGCTTGTCGCCCTGCTGGTCCACATCTGGGTCATGGCCATCCACACAACCACACGCACAGCCGGCCCCGAGCCGCGCGTACGCGGCTTCACAACCTTGCAGATCTTCAGCGCCGCGTCGCTTGCCACCCTTGCCCTGACGGCACCCTACTTTGCCGCCGCTGCCGCCAGCCTGCTCGTGCTAGCACCGCTGCCCTGGTCGCGTCGCCTCTGGGGCGCCGCCTCGCTGAC
This sequence comes from Gemmatimonadota bacterium, assembly GCA_041617795.1. Classification (GTDB taxonomy): domain Bacteria; phylum Gemmatimonadota; class Gemmatimonadetes; order Palauibacterales; family KS3-K002; genus JBFJOD01. Next base: position 19,304 of record JBFJOD010000015.1, read on the forward strand.
GATGACTGCGGTCATCTCCGCGCTTTCCCGCTCCGGGCGCTTGGCCGACTGGCAGCCCGGCAGCGAGAAGCTGCCGGGCTGGGCCCGGCGCGCGCTGGAGCTTGAGTTGGGCACCCCCAGCCTGGGGCCGACGCGCTCCGCCCGCGTCACCCTGGCCCGCTTCGGCACGACTTGGCCCTACATCCGCGGCCGGCTCGTGCTGGTCCATGAACAACCTCCCCTCTTCACCCATCGACGCGCATTCCGGCCCTCGGTTCTGCGGCTGCAGCCCGGCGCCGGCCAGAGCGACGGCCATGCCCTGGTGGAAACGGTCGCCTTCGAGGAGAATTCGCCGTACAAACTTTGCTTGGATGCCGACGCACCGTCGGGCCCCGCCATTCTGGCAGCTTTGCGGGGAACGTGGCGCTAGACTGGGGAGGGGATCCCGGGGCGGCCCGGCGTGTACAAACAAATGTTGTGGGAGGGGAACGGCTTTTGGTCAGATGGCTTCCAATTCGCCATCTCTTCGGGCTTTACGGATTTCGCAAGTGCTTATATAATAAACAGTCTTGCTTACCAATGTCTTAGGGTCGTTCTGTTTCCGCCACGCTGTCGCTGGGGGCGGGCTGGTTGGCGAGGAGCATGGCACTCGGACGGGTAAGTCTGTTCACAGCGAGGCCGCTCCACCGGTGCTCGCTTTTTTGTCTCTAGTTCCCCTTAACCCTTGAGTCAACGCGGAGTGGGCATGTACTTCAGCTCCAAGGCACTAGACTCCTTCGACCAGTACCTTCACGACGTCGAGAAGTACCCCCTCATCGAAGATGCCCAAACTGAGCGCGAGATCGCGCGTCGCGCGCGAGCTGGCGATCGGAAATCTGCCGAGCGTCTAGTGACGGCGAACCTCCGATTCGTTATCTCGTACGTGAAGAAATACCAGGGCCGCGGCCTCAACTTGGCCGAGCTTGTCTGTATCGGGAATGAGGGTCTCCTCAAGGCCGTCAAGAAGTTCGACCCGGACAAGGGCGTCAAGTTCATCTCCTACGCAGTTTGGTGGATTCGCCAGACGGTGCTGCAGGCATTGGCTGAACAGACCCGGTCCGTGCGAATCCCGCTGAACCAGAACTCCAATCTGGTGAAGCTATCGCGTACCGAGACGGCTCTGACGCAGCAGCTGGGCCGTACGCCGACCGATCGCGAGATCGCTGACCGGATGGGTGAGCCGGTGCAGACGATTCGGGCGTTACGGCGGGTTGCATCGGCTGAGCTTAGCCTGGATGCCCCGCTGGACCGAACGGATCGGGACAGCGCTTCGTTCGGTGAGCGGTTCTCCGGGATGGAGACAGAGGACATCCAGGACGAGGTCGAGTTCCAAGCGCGACGCCAGTTCCTGCAGGACATGTTCAGGAAATACCTGACGGAGCGCGAACGCAAGATCTTGGTTCTGTACTACGGCCTCGATGACGGTGAGGAGATGACTCTCGAAGAAATCGGTTCGCTGCTGGGAGTGACGCGCGAGCGTATCCGGCAGATCCGTAACCGGGCGTTCGAGAAGCTGCGCCAGTCACCCGACGGTCAGGCACTCGAGGGATTCTGGGCGCCGAACTAAGACGTCGACCAACGGTCGAACGGACAAGGGCGAGCCGAGTGCTCGCCCTTTTTCTTTGATCACCTCGCCAGCCGCGCTCCCGCAGGCGGCCCACTCCTATCCCGCGTCCAGGCGCCCTGGAGCGCGCAACCCCACAATCGCCAGCACGAATATTGCCAAAATGATCAGCTGCGACACGACACACCACTGACAGATCGCGTGCAGCACAAACACCTCGGCATAAGTCAGATAAAGGCTGAAGAGCAAAGCGATGCCGGACAGCGCAGCCAGCAACTGGTCGGGGTGCTGATCTCTTAACCAACGTGGCCGCAGACCGACCAGCGCCAAGACGAATAAGCCGGCGTAGCCGGCAACGCCGATCGCGGCGACTGGCAGGCCCAGCAAGTACGCGTAGGCCGATTCGTTGACCAGATCACAGCGAATCGAGACCGAACATGACAGACTGTTAACAAGGCCGAGCTTCGGCAGCAACAAGTACAACGAATCCAAGACACCGAGCAGCGCAAGCACGGCGATAGCGCGCCGGCGGTTCACTGCGCGGCCAACGCCTCGTCGATGATCGCCGCCATCTGGTCGTAGCCCAGCAGCCCGGCAATCGGGCGGCCGTTGACGATGAAGGTTGGAGTCTGGCCAATTCCCAGCTGACGTGCCCGCTGCTGACTGGCAAGCACGACCTGCCGGTACTTGCCCGAGTCGACACAATCCTCGACGGCTTTCCCGTCAAGCCCGAGCGCGTCTCCGTATTCGCGAAACATTCCGCCCGGATCGCGCTTGCTCCCCCATTCGCGCATTCGTCCCATCAGCACCTTGTGCATCGCCCAGAACGCGCCCTGGTCGCCGGCACAGCGGGCAGCCTCCGCACCCTGCTCGGATATGCCCGGGCGAACGGGAATCGGGAAATCGTAGAAGATGAACCTGGCTTTGCCCGTGTCGACGTAGTTCTCCAGAATCTGCGGCACCGTCAGCGTCGCAGCCATCCCGCAGGACGGGCACTGATAGTCCGCGTACTCTTCGATGGTAACCGCCGCCTCCGCAGAGCCGCGAGAAACTCCGACCTCTTCCGACACGAGCTCGCCTGGCAGCGTCGCGGGTGCCGCCACCGGCTCGATCTCGACCGACGCGGATTGGTTCTTAACTACGACGTATCCAATGATGGCGGCGCCAGCGACGAAGATCGCTGCCAAAGCGCCGTAGAATCTTGTCTGCGAACTTGCCATTCGCTGATACCTCCCGCTGCTAACGTCGTGATTCTCTAATGACGTTGAAAGTCATTCGAACCGGACCCCCAACTGGCCGAACAGCACCAGCAAGAGGACCATTACTACCGCTGTGAAAAAGATGAAATAAAGCCCGACCTTCAGCGAGCGTGGCAACAAGCGGCGCCGCTCGCCGCCCAACCGCGTGAGTTTGGGCAAAAACGCGTCCTGCCAGAGGCCGATCACTTCGCGGCTGAGGCCGGTCCAGCCGGTGGCATAGGCTTGGTCCAGCTCACGCAGGCTCTGCTGCCATTCTTCGTAGGCCGCCTTCAGTTCCGCCGGCCCTGCCTCAGACGCCGGCCGCAGCTTCTCGGCAGCCGCTGTCACAGCCCGCAAGTTCTCCTCAAGCGGGGTCACCCCCCGCGTCAAGCGCTGCCGCAGACCGGCAGCCTCTTTGGGCGTCGGCATGAAGCGTCGTCGCGCCTTGCGCCAGGGGATGCGGCGGTTGCCGGCCACGCGTCGGGTCTGGCGCTCGTAGGCACGGATAGTTGCGTCGCTGACGACGCCGACACTTTCCACCACCCCATCCCAGAGGCCGCGGCCTCCTAGGGCCCGGGCCGCTGCGAACAAATCCGGGGCCGCCGCCGCCTCGCGCTTGGCCTTCAGCAACGCACCGTCGTAGATACCGCGTAGTTCGCGGAGATGTTCTTCCAGAAAACCCACGGGCAGCAGCGCCGACATCTGCAGCCGGTCGATCGCCGACCCTAAAGGCCGATCGGAGCCACTGCCGATCGACCCGAGCGACGCCTCGAACTCCGGAATGCTGAACCGACGCGTCAAATCGGTCAGCGCCGCCGGCTCCGGCACCGGACCGACTCCCGCGCTCATGCGTTTTGCCACCGGTGGCCGCGACGCGCCGGCCTGGGCATCACCCGTCGCCACCCCGAGCAGCGCTCCGGAATGCCGTGAGGCCAACCCACGGATCGTTTGGATTTGCGCGTCGGTCAGGTAGAGAACTTCCAGTTGCGTCGCGCCACTACCGATTCTGAGCACGCGCCCGAACTTCGCCTGCACCATGTCGACCTTGGTCACACGATCCCAAGATGTGCGGAACTGCCGACCGCTCCGCTCGAACACGTGCAGCGCGGAATCGCTGACAACGACCAGCGCCATCCCCTTGAACCGCTCCATCTCGGCCAGCCCGGAGATCGCCACGGGCGTTGCAAAGACTACGCGCTCCCCTTCCAAGGCCTTGCGATCCGAGACCGCTAGATGGTCGAGGTCAGCCCGGCCGCGCAGCTCTGCCGCCAGCGTGGCCAGACCGTCGCGGCTGCCCCGCAGCGCCATCGCCACCTGCGTACCGACGACCAACAGTATCGAGCCGCGCAGCGCCACCCCCAGCAGTGTGGAATATGGTATCTGGCGCTGGTTAACGTAGAGGCCCTCAGGAGCGGCCATCACCGTCGCGCCACGCTCCGCCCCTACACCCTCGATCACAACGTCGAAGCTACCTTCAAAGCTCATCGCCGCCCGTTGCCCCCCACCGTGTCACCTGACGGCCGCGCGACCGACAGGATACACTCCAGAACGCTGGCCGTGTCGCTGAAGTTTTTGAATACGACGTCAGCGCCTGCCTCGGTTAGCTCTTCGACATCGTGGCGACCCGTCGCGACCGCCACAGCGAATGCGTCGACTGCGCGAGCACACGCCACATCTGCCGGCGTATCCCCGATGACGACGACCGGCCCGACGCCGGGGCCATCAACGGCCCGCGCCCGCTGCACGGCGATCCGCGCAATCTCCGCACGCGACTCCGAGTCCGAGCCGAAGCCCCCGAGCTGGAACACCGACCCGAGGCCCACGGCTGTGAGCTTCAAGCGCGCACCTTCCTCGATGTTCCCGGTCAGCAGACCCAGCGCAATCTCGCGCCGATTGACCAGCGCTTCGAGCAACTCGCTGACGCCCGGCAGCAATCTGATCCGCCCGGCCGTCCGGCGCACGCCGAGTTCCTGCTCGAGTCGACCGAGATAGTGCGGCCAGACCTCGGGCATCAGCCGTCGGACTTCCAATTCTTCGATGCCCGCTTCACGCATCAACTCGAGGACGATCTGCGGATCCGTCTTGCCGTGGAACGTGTACCCATCCAGTGGCCCGGTGGTACCGTACACCGCTTCCAGAGCGACACGCAGGGCGGTCCGGCCCGCCCCATCGGTCAGCAGAATTGTACCGTCGATATCGAAGAATACCCGAACCCGCGCAGCCGCTGAGGCCTTCCCCAAGCCCACTTCCTCCCCTTGCTCGTATCTGGAATACTCGGAACCCAGTAATCTGGCCCGCTTTGCCGCGTATCGCTAGGTTAGCGGGCCATTACCGCGCGCTCGATCGACCGTGCCAGGACCCACTCTGCTACCAGGCCGAAGCGCAACCGTTCCCCAGCCGTGTACTCCTTCAGGCCAGCTGCCGTCGAGCAGGCGAAGACAAGATCGCCATCAAACTGGGTATTGGCTGGGGAGATGTGACGGACGATCGCATTCATCGCCTGTCGGGCGATGACTTGGAGGTCGGCGCGGCTCAGCGGAAGGTCTGTCGCGATCACCGCCAGCGTCGTGTTGGTGCCCGGCTCGGCCGCAAATCTGGGAGGCGGCCGCTCCCTCAAGCAGGCGGCCGTGTCGAGGAATTCGCCGGCGTCGCCCCGGGCACCGGCGACGATCTGGCCACCGGCATCCAGGACATCCCCAAAAGCGTTCACCACCGCCAGCGCTGCGATGGTATAGCCTTCCAGCCCGGTGGCGAAGCTTCCCACTCCCCCGTTCATCGCCCGGGCAGGTCCGTTCAGTTTGCCAACGGAGGCTCCGCTGCCGACGCCGATCTGACCTTCCGTTACCGGCTGCCGGCTCGCCGTTTCGCATGCCGCCCGACCCATCTCGGCGTCGGGCCGGCGGTCGGAACGCCCGATTCCCAGGTCGTAGATAACGGCGGTTGGAACGATGGCGATTCGACCCGCCGCCGTTTCCATCCCCCTACCCTGCTCCTCCATCCAACGCGCCACGCCGTCCGCGGCGGCGAGTCCGTAGGCAGAGCCGCCGGTCAGGAGGATGGCGTCGACCCGAGCGGCGAGGTGGCTCGGTGACAGCGAATCGAACTGACGCGTACCGCTGGCAAGCCCGCGAACATCGACTGACGCACGGAAGGGGCCCAAGACCACGGTACAGCCAGTCCGTGCCCGCGGGTCCGAAGCGTGCCCCACGGCAAGTCCGGGCACGGCAGTAAGTGTCGCGTTTTGGAGATGCTCGGGCATCACGGTCTTCGAGGTCCGGTCAGCGCCGGTCTAATCGGGGTAGGTCAGTCGGGCTGCCCGGATTCCGCGCCATTCCCCGACCCCCGCGGCGCCGATTCAGCTTCTTCATCCGCTTGGTAGCGGATCACCTTGTCACGTCCTGCCGCCTTCGCCTCATAGAGCGCTTGATCGGCACAGTCGATCAAGTCCTCCGGAGTTGCGACGTTCGGCAGCGGGAATCCCACCACACCGCCGCTCACCGAAAGCCTCAGAGTTCCGCCGCGCAGCTCGAACTCGCGACGACTCACGCCGATGCGGATTCGCTCAGCAAGCTGATGAGTGCCCTGGATGCCAGTCTCCGGCAGCACCAGCAAGAACTCGTCGCCACCATATCGACCAACGAAGTCGGCCGTTCTGAGAGATCGCCTCAAGACTTCACCGATTGACCGGAGGGCATCATCGCCGGTCGTATGCCCGTGCGTGTCGTTGAGTCGCTTGAAATCGTCTATGTCGAACATCACGACACCCAGCAGGCGCTGGTAGCGGATTGCGCGCTCGAGCTCGCCTTCCAACCGCTCCATCAAGTATCGGCGGGAGAGACAGCCAGTCAGGTCATCGGTTTTCGCGAGAATCTCGAGTTGCTCTTGATGCGATAGCACACTCTCGAACATCGCCGCCCGGTTGAGTGCGCGAACCGCACCCTGGGCGATCGCCGATGTCAGGCGTGCCGATTCCTCGTCCAGCGGTGGTTCGTCGGGGCTAGAGCGCAAGAAGAACACGCCGGCCCGGTTCTTATCGAAATTGAAGGGAATGGCCAGCACCGATTGGACGTCGATATCGATATTCTCGGCCTCCCACAGAGGTCGGATCTGCTCGAACAGCGCCGACCCTCTCAAGTTCTTGACCAGAACCGGCGCACCGGTCTCGACGGCCTGACGGATCTCCGGGTAGCGTTTGAGATCGAGTGGCAGCGAGCTGATGCTAGGATCGTCCTGGGCCGCGACTACCGTCCCCTGCTCGCCGTTATCCTCGATCACGACCATTGAGCAGCGTCTGATCTGAAACAGCCGCGACACGCGCCGCACCAAAATATCGAATATCTCTTCGCTCGAGAGACTGGCGGTGACGTCCCTAACGATCTCGAGCACGATACTACTGGTATCGGCCTCACGTCGCGCGTCGCGGACCAGGCGGCCGCGCTCGAGGTGAGAACCGATGCGGGCGACAGTCTCACTGATATCGAACGGTTTGCGGATGTAGTCGGTGACCCCTGCGCGGATCGCCGCGGCGGCTTCGACGCCATGGGACTGGGATGATATCACGACCAGCGGGATATCCCGCGAGTTGACGCGGTGACGTACATGGCGGACGATCTCCAGCGGAGCCATCTCGCGAATCGATTCGTCAATCACGACCAAGTCCGGGCTCTGGGCAGCGATGTATGAGAGGAGCGCGGTACCGTCATCGACGCTCCGCACCAAAAAGCCCGCGGCGGAGAGGGCTTCGTCCAGGCCGCCAAGCGCCTGCACGCCGTTGCGGCCCACCAAGACGTATCCTTTGAAGCTCATACAGCTTCGCCCATCGCAGTTCCGTACTCCCTCACCCAATTGACCCAGTTGGTCGGATCGACATTGCCGCCCGAGAGGATCAACGCCGTCGCTTTCGCCGGTCCAGGCAATCTCCCGCTCAGCAGGGCGGCCACCGCCGCTGCACCGCTTGGTTCGACCATCAGGCGATACTCGTCCGCGCACCAAGCCAGGGCCCTGAGAATCTCATCGTCTTCCACCAGTACGACGTCGCTCACCAGCGAGCGGGCGTGTGCCAGAGTCAGGTTGCCGGGTCGCACCGGCCTGAGCCCGTCCGCGACGGTCGCCACGGCCTCGAGCTGCACTGGCTCTCCGGCGTTCAGCGACCGCTTCATCGCGGCGGCACCCGTGGGCTCTATGCCAATAACCTCGACAGCCGGCAGCAACGCATGGGCTGCCGCGGCGATTCCAGCCAGCAGGCCACCGCCGCCCACGGGAACGCAGATTCGCTCCACCTCAGGCCAGTCCTCGATGATCTCGAGTCCAACCGTTCCCTGACCGGCGATGATGTCGCGATGATCGAAGGGGGGGACGATGATCATTTCGCGATCGCCAGCTATCTTCTCGGCGCGCCGCTGGCGCTGCACTGAGGTCGTACCTTCCTCGATCACCTCGGCACCCAGCCGCCGGATCGCTTCCACTTTCACCGCTGGCGCGTCGACTGGTACCACAACCACGGCCGGCACTCCCAGCTCGTGGGCGGCCAGCGCTACAGCTCGGCCGTGATTGCCCGAGGAGTACGTAACAACTCCCCGGCTGCGTTCGCCGACCGGCAACCGGGCGACGAAGTTGTAAGCACCGCGCAGTTTGAAGGCACCACCTCGCTGCAGGTTCTCGCACTTCAGCCGGCTGCCCCTGCCCGCGGACATCGAACGTTCCGCCAACAGCGGCGTACGGCGCGCCACCCCGGCGATTCTCTCGGCGGCAGCGCGTATCTCATCGAGACTTACAAGTTCCTCGGTCACCTTCTCCGAAGCGTTCAGCAAAAGGAAGCACATCGCGGCGGGGGGAGCGGCAGGAGCTTAAATTTCGGCCCGCCAAGCGATTAAGTCAACTGATCGCCGGCGGGTCAGCGGCAGCGGGCGGTTCGGTCAGCTTGCGGCCAGCTCTTCTTCTTCCTCCGAGACTACGCCAGTCACGTCAACCACCGTGTCGCCCGGATCGAGGTTGATCAGTCGCACACCCTGAGCGTTTCGCCCGGTCTCGCGAATCTCATCGACACGCTGGCGGTTGACTATGCCTTTTCGCGTAATGATGACCAGCTCGTCGTCGTCCGAAACCTCTTTAATAGACACCACCTTGCCGGTCTTTTTAGACAGCCGGACGTTGATGACTCCCTTTCCGCCGCGCCGCTGCAGCCGGTAGTGATCGATCTGGGTGCGCTTCCCCATGCCACGTTCCGTCACGACCAACAACGCAGCGTCTCTCTGGACCACTACCAGGCCCACAACTTCATCGCCGCGGCCCAGCTGGATCCCACGCACGCCGCGCGCGACCCGGCCCATCTCCCGCACCTCGGCCTCTTCGAAGCGAATCGCTTTTCCATTGCGCGTCGCCAGAACCACCTCATCCTCACCGCCGGTCAACCTCACGTCCATGAGTTCATCCGCCTCGACGATATTGATGGCATTGATGCCGCCCGAGCGCGGATTGCCATACGCCGCCAGAGATGTCTTCTTGACGATCCCTTTCTTCGTAGAGAACAGCAGGTAGGCGTCTTCGCTGAACTCTCTGACCGGGACCATAGCCGCGATCCGGTCGTCCTTGCCGATTCGAATGAGATTGACGATAGGCCGGCCGCGGGCGGTGCGGCTGCTTTGCGGGATCTGGTGGACTTTCAGCCAATGGACTCGGCCCCGTCCCGTGAAGAAGAGGATGTAGTCGTGGGTTGAGGCGATGTAAAGGTGCTCGACCCAGTCTTCATCCTTCGTGGTCATGCCGGCTACGCCGCGGCCTCCGCGCCGCTGACTGCGATACGTGTCGATCGGGATCCGTTTGATATAGCCTTCGTGGGAGACGGTCACCACCATCTCCTCCTCGGCAATCAGATCCTCTATCGAAAAATCCTCGATCTCTCCAGCGATCTCGGTGCGCCGCTCGTCCCCGAACTTCTGAAGCAGCTCATCGAACTCGGATTTGATGATCGACATACGGCGCGGCTTGGATGCCAGGATTGCTTTCAGATCCTTGACTTGCGCGCGGACCTCCGTCAACTCGGCGTTCAGCCGCTCGATCTCGAGCCCGGTGAGCCGCGCCAGGCGCATGTTGAGAATCGCTTCTGCCTGCTTTTCGCTGAGCTTGAAACGGGTCCGCAGCCGCTTGGCCGCCTCCTGGGGATCCTTCGCTTTCTTGATGATCTCAACGACCGCATCGATGTTGTCGACCGCCTTCTTGAGGCCGACCAGTATGTGCTCACGTTCTTCGGCAACATTCAGGTCATGCTTGCTGCGGCGGACGACTATCTCATGGCGATGATCCACAAAATGCTGGATCATCTCCTGAAGGTTCATGATGCGCGGCACACCCTCGACCAGCGCCAGCATGATGGCACCGAACGTCGACTGCATCTGGGTGTGCTTGTACATCTGGTTTAGCACGATCTGCGAGACGGCATCCCGCTTGAGCTCGACCACGATGCGCATACCCTCACGGTCACTCTCATCCCGCAAATCGCTGATACCTTCCACCCGGCGGTCCCGCGCCAGCCCGGCTATTTGCTCGATCAGCCGCGTCTTGTTCACCATGAACGGAATTTCGGTGATGATGATTCGCTCGTTGTTCTTGTGTTCCTCGATCTCGGCAAGCGCCCTCATCACGATGCGGCCGCGGCCTGTCATGTAAGCCTCTTCAATGCCTCTTCTTCCCTGGACGATACCACCCGTCGGGAAATCCGGGCCTTTCACGTACTTCATCAAGTCTCTGGGGGTGGCTTTCGGATTATCGATGAGGTGCTTTGCCGCCTCTATGACCTCTCGCAGATTATGCGGCGGAATGTTGGTTGCCATCCCGACGGCGATACCCGACGAACCGTTGACCAAGAGGTTCGGGAATCGCGACGGCAAAACCGTCGGCTCATTCAAGCGGTCATCGAAATTGGGCAGGAAATCCACAGTGGATTTCTCGATGTCCGCCAGCAGCTCCACCGCAATAGATCCCAGCCGCACTTCCGTGTACCGGTAGGCCGCCGCACTATCACCGTCGATCGATCCGAAATTCCCCTGACCGTTCACCAGCGGATAACGAAGCGAAAAGTCCTGGACCATCCGTACCAGCGCATCGTACACCGCCATGTCACCGTGCGGGTGGTACTTGCCCAAAACCTCACCGACGACGGTCGCGCTTTTCTTGAACGGCCGGTTTGGCGCTAGCCCTAGCTCGTTCATCGCGTAAAGAATTCGCCGATGTACGGGCTTTAACCCATCCCTCACATCCGGAAGGGCTCGCTGGACGATCACGCTCATCGAATAATCGATGAACGATTCGCGCATCTCGTCTTCAAGGAAGCGCTGTACGACTCTCTCTTCGAACTCCGTCGCCATCTAAGACCCCATACCTCGCCGAGAATCCGCTCTGCGGACTCCGCCTTCAGGCTAAACGATTACACACCCCGAGGAACAACCCCGGGATTCGCGCATTTCCGATGGAAAAACGGATCGCGTGCTACTTGTTGCCAAGCTCAGGATGCTTGGCCGGATAGTACACCGCACGTCCCATCAGTATCTTCAGCTGCTCCTGCCGCAGATCTGTCTCGATCTGACCTTCGGTGGTCCGGCGGATCGAATCGATCAGTAGCGCGTCCGCACCGCGCTCCGCCGCGCGTGCCTTCGCCCGCTCGATCAGCTCCTTGTCCGGAATGTCGATGGGACCCTCTTCCCGGATCGTCGCCAGCGCCTTGTAGTCCTCCGCCGGGAACGATCCTGGCATGAAGACCACCACCTGGTCCGGCATAACCGGCGGCAGCTGAACGCCGCCGCCGCAACCGGCCAGACCCAGAACGAGCACCGACACCGAGAGGGCGGGAAAGTATCTCATCTTACACTTCCTGAAAGGTGTGGTTGGCTGTTTTCTCCCCCGACAATCTAAGCTTTTCGAGGGGTCTTCTCCAGCCCACCCGGCCGGCCGCACGGCGCGAAAAACCGCCCGCGGCCGGACGCTCTCAGGCGACGCAGCGATAGTCGTCCGGTTCGCGAAAACCGGCCGAATCCAGCCACTCGCGAATCAAGGGCCGGGCGCCGGCGGCGCCCACCGCGACGAGGATGTAGGTGAGTCGGTGTCGGCCGACCCGGGCGGCGTCGCGCACGGGTGCGCCGTAGATCTCCTGGCCGATCTTGCGGGGATCGATGTCGAAAAAGTCCTTCAGCTCGAGCCCCTCGTCCAGCAAGGTTCGCGCGAAATCCTTGCCCACGCGCCCAGCGCCCCAGATGCTCACCGCCGCGTGTCCGTCCAGACAGGTCTGGCGCAGGTAATGGACCTTGCAGCGGCGAAAGGCCTCGTTCGAGTAGCGGGGGTCAGTGCGCGAAGCGCGCTCATCACACTCGCGCCAGAAATGGAGCACGCGCGGCACGTTGGCCAATTGGGCACCGGCACGATGGAGGCGCAGCATGAGGTCGTAGTCCTCCGGCCAACCGTTCACGCGATAACCACCCACCTCCGCGAACGCCGAGCGGCGGATCGTGAGGGTCGGATGCGCGATTGGGCACTCGACAAAAACGTCGCGGGCAAGGCTTTCCGGCTCGCTCAGACCGTTGAGCCAACGCTGGTAGCGGCGCGCACCCCAACCGACCTGCTCATATGGGAAGTAGCGAACCCGTGTCCCGACGGCGGCCACGCGAGGCCGGGCCGACAAGAGCGCGAGTTGCTCGCTGAACCGGCGCGGATGTGTGAAGTCGTCGGCATCGACGCGAGCGATCAGCTCTCCTCTGCAGGCTTCCGCTCCGACTTGCAGCGCCGCGGCGAGGCCGCCGCCGTTCCGGTCGATAACGCGCACGCGAGGATCCCGGGCGGCCCAGCCGTGCAAGATTTCGCCTGTCCCGTCGGTCGAGCCGTCGTTGACAGCCACGACCTCGAAGTCGCGGAATGTCTGCAACATCATGCTGCGAATGGTCTGCGGCAGGTACGCCGCCGCATCGCGGCAGGGCAAGAGGACGGAGAGCAGCGGCGGGTTCACTGGATCAGTTCAGCGGCTTGTGGCTGTCCGTCGACTTGGAGGGTCCCGCCGAGGAAGCGGCCGGTGTGGGAGGCGCGGGACTCGACGACGATCTCGGGGCGCCCCATGGCCACGACGCGGCCGCCGTGGACGCCGGCACCCGGTCCAAGATCGATGATCCAGTCGGCCTGCTTGATCACCTCCAAGTTGTGTTCGATCACCAGAACGGTGTTGCCGGCGTCAATGAGCTGGTTGAGAACATCCAGCAACTTCCGAACGTCGTGAAGGTGTAGACCTGTGGTTGGCTCATCCAGCAGGTACAGCTTATGGCCTGTCCTGCGGCTGGCCGCCGCCAGTTCACGCGCCAGCTTCAGCCGCTGCGCTTCGCCGCCGGACAGAGTCGTGGCCGGTTGGCCCAGCTTCAGGTAGCCAAGGCCGACGCGCTGCAGCTGCCAGAGCATCTCACCCAGCCGGTCCTGTTTGATGAAGAACTTGATCGCCTGGTCCACCGTCAGGTTCATCACGTCATCGATGTTGCGGCCGCGATAGCGGACCTCGAGCACCTCCGGCTTGAATCGCCGGCCGCCGCAAATCTCGCAGGGGACGAAGACATCGGCCAAGAACAACATCTCGACCTCGATCTGGCCCGCACCCTGGCACTCGTCGCAGCGGCCGCCGGCCACATTGAACGAAAAGTGACTGGGACTGAACTTGCGGCGCTGAGCCTGTGGCTGCTCGGCGAAGATGCGGCGGATCTCGGCGTAGGCCTTCAGGTAGGTAACCGGATTCGAGCGCGGCGTACGGCCGATCGGGCTCTGGTCGATCAGTACCGCCCCCGCCAGCGCCCCGCTGCCGCGCAGCGCCTCGTAGGTGCCGACCGGCTCGCCGAGGTGCTGCTTTGCACTCGTCTGTCCTGACAGCCTTCGTTCCAGCGCCCGGAAAAGAACATCGTGGACTAGAGTGGACTTGCCGCTCCCCGAAACACCGGTCACCAGCGTCAGAACCCCCAGCGGAACCCGGACGTCGATGCCTTCCAGGTTGTGGAGCCGTGCTCCCTCCAGCACCAGGTGGGGACCATCCACGGGTCGCCGGCGAGCCGGCGTCGGGATACCCTCGCGCCCGGACAGATAAGCACCGGTCAGCGTTTCGGAAGCCAGCAAACCCTCATAGTCGCCGGCGTACACCAGCTCGCCGCCCCCTTCACCGCTGCCCGGACCCAGTTCGACTACGTGGTCCGCCCGCTCGATGGCTGCGGGGTCGTGCTCGACGACCAGGACGGAGTTGCCGAGGTCGCGCAGCTGCTCCAGCAGCCGGTACAGCCTTTCGGTATCCCGCGGGTGCAGCCCGATCGAGGGCTCGTCCAACACATAGGTCACATCGACCAGTGCACTGCCCAGCGAGTTAGCCAGGTTGATCCGCTGGGCTTCCCCGCCCGACAGCGTGCGTGCCTGCCGATCCAGCGTCAGGTAGCCGAGCCCGACCTCGTCAAGGAAGGCGAGCCGCGAGCGCAGCTCCCGCAGAATCGTCTCCGCGATGGCGGTGTCGTGCTCGCTGAGCTCGACGCCGTCGGCCCAGCGGCGCAGGTCCTCGACAGGCAGAGCGCTGACTTCGGCGATCGTCCGGTCCGCCACCTTGACGTTGAGCGCCTCGGACCGCAGCCGCGCTCCAGCGCAAGCGGGGCAGGTCTGCGCCGTCTGGTATTGACGCACGAAAACGCGGATGTACTGCTTGTAGCGCTTGTCACGTTTCAGACGCTCCAGCTGCTGAAACACGCCTTCGAAACCAGGCTCGCCGTGCAGCACGACCGTGCGGAACCGCTCCGGCAGCTCGCGCCAGGGTTTGCGCATCGAGACCTTTTGCTTGCGGGCCAGCTCCCGCAGGCGGCTGCGGCGGTCCTCATAGCGCGGCTTGGTCCAGGGATCGACGGCGCCGTCGGCCAACGTGCGCTCAGGATCCGGGACGATGAGGGCGAGGTCAAATTCCAGCGTTGCCCCGAAACCGTTGCAGGTCAGGCAGGCCCCGAGGGGACTGTTGAAGGAGAAGAGCGTCGGAACCGGTTCCGGGAACGTGTTGCCACAATTCGCGCAGCGGAAACGCTCGGTGAAGGCAAGACGCTCCTGTCCCCCGGCCGAATCGCTGACCAGCACGACGGCTTCGCCCTCGCCCTCGACGAAGGCGGTGCCCAGCGAGTCCGCCAGCCGCGAGCGGGACGCGCCGCCGACTTTGAGGCGGTCGACGATGACCAGCAGTTCGCGCGCCTTCGAGAACGGCGGTGGCGGTTTTGCGCTACCACTAGAATCGCCCAAGTAGATCTCTTCGCCGTCAGCCAGCACACGGATGAAACCCAGCGCTTTGAGGTTCTCCTCGATCAACTCGTCACTGACTTCTGTCGAGAGGTGGAGGGGAAACGTGATCTGAACGCGCGACCCCAGCGGCAGCGCTGCCACCCGGTCCACGGCCCCCGTCACTGTATCGGGGCGGATCAGGCGGCCACAGTTGGGGCAGTAGGTTTGGCCGATCCGCGCCCAGAGCAGGCGCAGGTAATCGTGGATCTCGGTAGCCGTGCCGACGGTTGAACGGCTGGTCTTAGTGGGGTTCTTCTGCTGGATCGCGACGGCAGGGCTGATCCCCTCCACCGATTCGACGTTGGGCCGCTGCATGCGCTCCAGGAACTGCTGCGCATAGCTCGACAGCGACTCCACGTAACGGCGCTGCGCTTCCGCGAAGATGGTGTCGAAGACGAGGGATGATTTGCCGGAGCCCGACGGTCCCGTCACCACCGTGAAGCTGCGATGCGGGATGTCGAGATCGATTCCCTTGAGGTTATGCTGGGAAGCGCCCCGGATTCGTATGAATTCTTCCATTACGTTCTTGATCGCTGGCGGATCATCGCCATCGTCATCGTCTTCCCAAGCCCCTTCCGACAACCCTGACTTCCGAATAGCTTCGAAATCTATGCAACCCGGTCCCGAACTCGACTTCCACGAGGAAGAGGCGCTCGGCAAGTCGTACGACGCCCACCTGATGCGGCGGCTGCTCCGCTACTTGCAGCCTTACCGCCTGAAGGTCGCCGTGGCCGTGATCATGCTGATCGCCGCCTCC
>JBFJOD010000016.1:0-34470 GCA_041617795.1 Gemmatimonadota bacterium
CAGCGGCCTCGGCATCGACGGGATCAGCGGTGCGACGATCGCTTACTTGCCACCCGTCGTCATGCCGGGCGGGGGCGGGGGCGCAAACGACATCGAGCTGGGGATCGGCGACCTCTACGTGGATGTGTCGATCGGGCCGGAGCTGATCAACGCCGAGGCGCAACGCGGACAGCTGGCGGCCGCCACGCGTGTGGCCGCTGCCCAGCGCGCGAGCTTCTATGTCTCCACGATCGTGGGCGCCTCGCTGGACGTCGACCCGGCGACGAACCAACTGATCGTCGAGCTGGGTCGCGATCCTCAGGTCGCCGTTCAGGTCGTCACCACCGATGATCCCGCCCTGGCGATTCTGATCCGCAACGTGCTGGCAACCCTGATGCATGATCTTCTTCCCGTCTTGTTGAGCGACGCGGTCGAGGGTTTCCAGTTGCCCAGCTTCGATCTCGGTGTCGTTGGTCCCGTGCCGCCGGGAACGACCGTTGGCCTCGAGAACGTCCGCATCGAGCGCCAGGGCAGATACCATCTGCTGACGGGCGGCGTGCGGCAGGGATCCTTGCCGTAGGCCGACACTGAGCCGCGGATTCCGGCCAGGCCTACGGAGTAGCGAGTGGAACCAACCTATGCGCTGCCCCAAGCCGATACAGGGCGCCCTCATCCTGGCGTTCCTCGTTTCGTTCAACTCTCCGATTCCGGCGCAGGAGCCTGTGCGTACGGGCGATCGCATTCGCGTGACCGCTCAAGGCATCAAGCGAACAACCGGCACACTTCGGGCTGTCGATCAGCGGCTTGTGATGCTTGGCGGTTCGGGGTCACCGGCGATTCAGATCCCGCGCGATTCTATCACGAAGCTGGAAGTCAGTCGCGGCAAGCGATCGAACATTACGGCTGGGATCCTCGTTGGAACCGGGGCCGGCTTGCTACTTGGGGCGGCATTCGCGGTTTTGGCCGTTGATGCCGGCGGAAGCAGCGAAATTTCCAACCAAGAGGCTGCAGCAATCTTCGCTGCGCTCGGTGGTAGTGCAGGGCTCCTGATCGGCACCATAGTGGGCGCGAGCACGAAGACCGAACGCTGGCAGGAGATTCCACTCGATCGGCTGCGCGTCACCGTCGGTCCGCAGCCGCATGGCAGGTTCGGCGTTAAGATTGATGTGCGGCTGAGCATCTAGCAGCAAAATGTCTCACCTGTGGAGCCGCCACGCCCAACCGCTAAGGCAACAACAAAAAGGAAAGGCTGTAAGTGCTTATGCCCGGGGAGGGACTCGAACCCTCAAGGGCCGAAGCCCATCGGATTTTGAGTCCGACGCGTCTGCCGATTCCGCCACCCGGGCATCCAATCCAGTATTTGTCGCCCGCAACATAGTCGGATCGCCCGCCGGTCGGTAGGCCCGAAACGACCCAGCCGAACCGCCAGCAGACCTCGCCGGGCCGGCTAGAGCGATCCGATCTCCACCCGATCGCGGCCATTCTCCTTCGCCGCGTAGAGCGCGTCGTCGGCAGCCTCGATCAGCGCCTTGCCGTCCGTATCATCGGCGGGCCTGCTGGAGACGAGGCCGAGGCTGAGGGTCGCCGACAGCGGCCCCTCCTCCGTTTCGACCTCCGAGATCGCGACGCGCTGACGCATACGCTTGGCGATGGTCAGCGCCGTGGGCTCATCACAGTTACCCAGCACGATCAGAAACTCCTCACCGCCGTAGCGCCCGATGGCGTCGTAGGGCCGCACCGCGGCGCGCATGTTCTTGGCGATATCCACAAGGACCTTATCGCCCACCGGGTGGCCATAGGTATCGTTGATCCGCTTGAAGTGGTCGACGTCCGCCATCATCACCGACAGGTACAGCGCCTGGCGCGCCGAGCGTGCCAGTTCGCGCTCCAGCACCTGCTCGATCGCCTCGCGGTTCCAGATGCGGGTCAGACCATCAATCATCGACTTGCGCCGCAGATGATCCAGCTCGCTGATCAACTCGATCTGTGTGTGGCTCATCGCCGAGACCCGCAGCTCGCTTTCTACCCATGCGGCAAGATCGCGGAGTGTCTCGAGCTCGGCCGCTGTCGGATAACGCGGCTTGCTGTCAATGATGCAGAGCGTCCCGATCTTGCTACCGTCCTCCGTCTTCACCGGGTGGCCGGCATAGAAGCGGATGAAGGGTGGGCCGGTGACCAGGGGGTTGTCAGCGAAGCGTGGGTCATTCGCCGTATCCGGGATGACCAGCGTCTCGTCCTCGAGAATCGCATGTCCGCAGAACGAGACCTCGCGGCTCGTCTCGGTCGCCTCTAGCCCGCGGGCCGACTTGAACCACTGGCACTGTTCATCGACCAGCGACACGAGCGCGATGGGCACGTTCAAGGTTTGAGCCGCGAGCCGCGTGATTCGGTCGAAGCGCTCCTCGGCCGGAGTATAGAGGATCCCCAGGCCATGCAGCGCGTCCAAGCGCGAGGATTCGTTCGCGGGCAGCGGCGGTACCTTCATCTGTTTTCTTCTCTCCGAGTGAGTCACGAAGGTGGGAGCGCCACGCGCAAGTGGCCGTGCCTTCACACGGTGTAAATAACTAACGGAATGGACCCCGAGGCAACCCGCGGTTGTGGGCCGCGGCTCTGGACATTCCCAACGTCCGTAAGCTGGCGCGACACCGCCGACCCGGAACATTTGACAACCGCAAGGCTCGGGCCGATACTCCGACCGCACTGGGATCGGCCCGCCCGACGGCCACACGAGACACAGGCCCTGCCCCTCATCATGGACTCGAGACCGACGCCTCAAGCCTCGCACGCGTCCAGTCGGCTTACACGCCTTTGGGGCGCCTCGCTGGCGCTCCTCGCTTTCGGCACATTGACCGCGCTTCTGTCGCGGACCCAGGCTGACCCCGATCTCTGGGGCCACCTGCGTTTCGGCCTCGATCTTCTCGAAAGCGGTTCTCTCACCACCGTCGACCCCTACTCCTATCTGACGGCCGGACACGGCTGGATCAATCATGAGTGGTTGGCCGAAGCGGCGTTCGCTTTGGCCTGGAAGCTGGGTGGATCCGCCGGTCTCGTCGCGCTGAAGGTCGGCCTGCTGCTAATGGTCTTCGGGGCGGTCTATTGGCAGCTCGCGGCGCTGGGCGTGCGTCGTTCGCACAGCTTGATCCTGCTGGCTCTATTGCTCGTCTTCGTCACACCCGCCGCCGGCACCGTGCGTCCTCACATGTTCACCATCTTGCTGTTCGCGCTCACGCTGTTGGTGATCGTGCGCGGTGAACTGCGACAATACGGCTGGCTCTGGGCGGCTCCCGCGATCTTCGCGCTGTGGATCAACTTCCACGGCGGCGTGCTGGCGGGCGTCGGCATCTTCGTGATCTGGAGCCTGGTCCACGGATGGCTTAACCCAGGCTCCTGGCGGCGCATTCTGCCGCCCCTGGCCGCTGCACCGCTCGTCTGCCTGCTCAACCCTTATGTCACGGAGCTGCCGCTCTTCTTGTTGCGCACCGCCACCGTCGCGCGACCCGAGATCTCCGAGTGGAAGCCGCTGGTGCTGACCTCGGCCCTCGGCCTCTTCTTCCTGATGACCCTGGTCTTGTCTGTCACCGCCTTAATCTTCAGCCGGCGGCCGCGCAACCTCACCACGATGGTTCTGTTCGGAGTCGCGGCGCTGTTGCCGTTCATGGCCGAGCGGCACCTGCCGCTGTTTGCGCTGACGACCTTCGTCTTCTGCGGCGAGCACATCGGCGACGTGTGGTCGAGGAACTTCAAGCGGATCGAGCTGGGCGAGCGCGGTCGCGTTTGGCTGGCGCTGCCGGTCGCCGCTGCGGGTGTGCTGATGCTTTCGATCGCCCTGAGTAGTTTCAGCAGGATCCCGATCCGCGCGCCCTTCCCTCTCGCGGCAGTCTCGCTGTTGAAGCAGAGCGGAGTGGCCGGCAATCTCGCCGTCGATTTTACCTGGGGGCAGTATGTCATCTGGCATCTCGGTCCGCGCGTGCAGGTCTCGATGGACGGGCGGCGCGAGACGGTTTATCCCGACGAGATCTACCGGCAGAACCTGGAGTTCATGTTTGGCGTCGGCGACTGGGATGTGCTGCTGACCGAACACCCGACCGAGCTGGTACTGGCAAATAAAGGCTTTGCCGCCTACAACCTCGTCTCGCTCAGCCCGGGTTGGGATCTTGTGTTCGAGGATTCGATCAGCGCGCTGTTCGTGCCGCGGGGCTCGCCGCTACTGGACCCGCTCCGCAACGCCGCCGCCCGCATCACAGCGCCGCCCGGCCAACCATACTTCCCGTGACGGGCGACTCACCTACAACTCCGGCTGCGGCTCGACCCCAAAGACTGCTTGAATGGGCCGGGCCGCTGACCCTCGTCGTCACCGGTCTGGCGCTGTTCCTCTGGACTTGGAAAGCGTGGCCGGACCTTTTGGTCGATTTTGGGCGCGAGCTCTACACCGCCTGGCAACTGTCCGACGGCGCCATCCTCTACAAAGACATCGCTTACTTCAGCGGCCCTCTCTCACCGTACCTGAACTCGCTCTGGTTTCGCGCCTTTGGCGCGTCGATCCTCACGCTGGTCGGGTTGAACCTGTTGCTGCTGGCGTCGCTGACAGCGCTAATCTACCGGCTGCTGGCGGCGGTTAGCGATCGCCTCAGCGCGTCGGCGGCCTGCCTCGTCTTCCTGACCGTGTTCGCGTTCGCGCAACTGGCCGGGCCGACGAACTACAATTTCCTGACGCCCTACTCGCACGAGCTGACCCACGGCCTGCTGCTGGCGTTCGTGGGGATCGCCGGCGTGGCCGTCTACGCCCACCGCCGCCACAGTGCCGGGTTCGCCCTCGCAGGCCTGGGCCTCGGCCTGGTCTTCCTGACGAAAGTCGAGGTGTTTCTGGCGGCCGCGCTGGCGATCGTCGCCGGAGTGGTTTTGTCGATGTGGGTGGAACGGCCGTCGCCGTCCCGCACCGTGCGACTGATCATCACGTTCCTCATCGCGCTCGTGCTTCCAACCGCGGCTGCGTACCTGCTGCTGCGCACGGCGCTTCCGCATGAATCGGTATGGCAGGGCCTGTCGCTGCAGTGGACCGCGCTCTTGAACGAAGAGATCCGCGAGCTGCGCTTCTATCGTTGGAGCCTGGGGACCGACGATACGCTGCGTAACCTGGGCAGGATGATCCTCTGGTTGGGCGGTTACACGATCGTCTTGCTCCCGGCCGCCATATTCGCGCTGCTGACTCGTAACCGGGCGCGGCAGCGACCGATCGTGGCGCTGCGATTGTTCGCGCTGACAGTGGTCGTGTTGGCGGTCGCGGCGTCCGGGTCGGAGTGGCTGGACTTGGGGCGACCGCTTCCCTTCTTACTGGTGCTCTTCGTCGTCTGGACGGCGATCAGACTAGTCCGGGTGCGCGACCAAGAGACAGACGCGGCCGGAACGGTACTGCGTCTCAGCCTGCTGCTGTTCGCGCTGGGCCTGTGTGCCAAGATGCTGCTTAACGCGCGCATCTATCATTACGGTTTCGCTCTGGCGTTGCCGGGGCTGCTGATGCTGGTGGTGGCGCTACTCAACTGGATACCCGCGACCATCGAGCGCCGGGGCGGATTCGGCGCCGCCTTTCGCGGCGTAGCCGCTGCGGTACTGACCGTCGTGGTAGTGGCCGCATTAGGGGCCACAGCAGGCCAGTTGGAGATCAAGCGCGTGAAAGTCGGGCACGGTGCCGATCTGATCCGCTCCGACACGACCCGGGGGCCCGTGGTCGCCGAGTTCCTTGCCGCGTCCGCAGATGTCATCCGGGAAGGACAGACGCTGGTGGTACTGCCGGAAGGAGTGATGCTGAACTATCTGCTGCGCCGGGTTAACCCATCGCCCTACATCAATTTCATGCCGGTGGAGCTGATCCTGTTCGGCGAAGCGCGCATCCTCGATGCGTTTCGCGCCT
Organism: Gemmatimonadota bacterium; assembly: GCA_041617795.1. Lineage (GTDB taxonomy): Bacteria > Gemmatimonadota > Gemmatimonadetes > Palauibacterales > KS3-K002 > JBFJOD01. The sequence continues at coordinate 5,888 of JBFJOD010000016.1, forward strand.
CACCCCCCGATTTCGTCGCGCTGGTCCACAAGGATACGTCGGAATATGGCCTGCCCTTTTTCGGTGAGGATTATGGGCAAGCGATCCTCGACTGGGTGATGGAGAACTACGAGCCGGTGGCGCGATTCGGTGAACAGCCGCTGATCGCGGGCACGCGCTTCGGAATCGATTTACTGCAACAACGGAAGCTCTAGTCGCGCTACCGTCACTTGCCGCCGCGATGGCGGCGTCTTAAATACTTTCGTGTCCACGAGCATTCTCACAGTCGTTGCCGTCGCTCAGGGCCTGAGCGAATCGCTGCAGAGCCGGCCGCTCATCGCGCTCGGATTGCTGTTCGGCGCCGGCGTGCTGACCAGCCTGACGCCCTGCATCTACCCGATGATCCCCATCACCGTCGGCGTCATCGGCGGAACGGCGGGAAGCCAGGCGTCGCGAAGTCGAACCGTCATACTGACTCTCACCTATGTGACGGGTCTGGCGATGTTCTACGCGATCCTCGGGGTGATCGCCGGGCTGACCGGATCGCTGTTCGGGACCATCAGCGCCAGTCCTTGGGCACGTCTCGCCATCGGCAACCTGCTGCTGATCTTCGGGCTGGCCATGTTGGATGTGATACCCGTGTCGGCGCCCCGCCGGCTACTCGATTGGGCGGCGGGCCTGGAGGGCGGCTCGCTTCCCACCGTCTTTCTTCTGGGTGCAACATCGGGGATTGTGGCAGCGCCTTGCGGTGCGCCGGCTTTCGCGGCCGTGCTCACCTGGGTGGCCGGAACCGGCAGCGGTGTGCTGGGGTTCATTTACCTGTTCGTCTTCTCGCTGGGGATGACTGCGCTGCTCGTCGTTGTCGGCCTGTTTTCCGGCACCCTCGCCGCCTTGCCCCGCTCGGGCGCCTGGATGATCTGGACGAAGAAAGCAGCGGGGCTGATCATGATCGGTGTCGCCGAGTACTACTTCATTCAAGTCGGTATGGTGTTGTGATGGCTAAATGGAAGAATTCGGCCGCGCTGCTCGCGGCCAGCTTGATCGCGCTGGTCCAACAGCCACTTCAGGGGCAAGAGGATCAGATCGGCATCGCTCTGGGCGCGACGCCGGACGCGGTGGTGGTCGAGGACCTGGACGGAAACCCCGTCCGCTTGGCCGATTACGTCGGCGACAAGCCAGTGTTACTGCAGTTTTGGGCGACGTGGTGTCCGCTCTGCAAGGCGTTGGAGCCGAAGATGCAGGCGGCTTACGCCCGCTACGGCGAGGAAGTCGAGTTCGTGATCATCGCCGTCGCCGTCAACCAGAACCCGCGGCGCGTGCGGCGTCACCTCGAACGACACGAGATGTCGGGGCGCGTACTCTGGGATACAGACGGACGCGCCGTCCGCGCCTTTATGGCGCCGTCGACGTCGTATGTCGTCATGCTGGATGCGGCTGGCAAGGTGGTCTACACGGGACTTGGGGAAGACCAAGACATCGAGTCAGCGGTCCAAAAAGCGTTTGGGCGGTAAGGGCGCGTCGACTCGCGGGAGTCGTCCGCCCCACCGCCCGTCCGCCTTCAACAAACAACCTGTCTGCTGCCCGACCTACTCCGCTTCCGCAGGGACGAGCTTGTCGAGGGCCGTGCCAAGCTCCGTGTACGCCGTCGGATCGATCTCGCGGAACGGTGTCGCCCGATAGGCGATCGTTCCATCTGGCCCGACAACGAACAAGTTGCGATTCGTCATCCCCGGCCGGCCGGCCAAAGCCCCGTACATCTTGCCGACCTCGGTGTTTGCATCACTCGCCATCAGGAATTGGAACTGGTCATCGCGCGCCCAGGCGGCGAGTTCCTCGACCGGGTCGGCGCTGATGGCGATCAGGATGATATCCTGGCCGCTTTTGAAGAGCTGTGCGTACTGATCACGGTACGCATGCATTTGGACTGTTCAACCAGAGGTCCGCGCCTTGAAGAAGAAGGCGAGCACCACGGTCTTGCCTTTGAAGTCGCTGAGCTTGACCGGGCTGGCCAGAACCCCGTAACGCGTCGCTCCTGGCAGCTCGAAATCGGGCGCGACCGCACCCAGTTCGAGAGGCTGGGCGGTCGGCTGAGCCTCCGCACAACCCACCGCAGCGAAAGTCAGGGCCGCGAATGCGGCCAAAACCGGTCGGAGCATTCGTACCTCTATGGACTCAAAAACTGGCTATTTGAAGACTCGTTATAATACGTGCGGCCAGCGGATCCCGTAACCCCACATATGTTCCGCTAACGCTTCAGCCGCCGAACACTGGCGTCCAGTCGGACCACCTTGACCAACCGCTCCCGTCCGCGTGGCGTGCACGCATGACGTAGGAAGCCGACGGGTAGAGACACGGGGCAACGCCAGTCGCGAAATCGCCCGTCGACTCCGAGATGTCGATCTCCGTCCCAGCGCCGGAAACCTCTCCCGAATCCCAGACCAGCGCGCTCTCATTCGGCGCCGACGCAAGTTGCAATCGCCAGCCCCTCTGGTCAGCCAGCGGCGACTTCGCGACCGTGAAGCGCGCACAGCCAATCCGCTCCGTGGCGACGACGACGTTGTCATACCAGCGCATCAGGCCCTCTTCCGGAGCCCCGTCGTTCCAATAAGTGTCCAGCATGATCGTGTTGATCGTCGTGCCCGTGTACGCACCCCGCAGGTTGATGCCTTCGCGTCGCAGGTCGGGCCGGCCATCGATCCAGTACTCGATCAGGCCGTCGTTCTGGCCCGGCGTGTTGAGCTTGACCCGCACTTCGATCGCCACGAACTCACCCAGGCGATCGGCAAAACGCAGGCTGGTCAGCTTTCTGCCCAACCAGCGGCGATCCTCGCGCTCCAGGTACTGCGTACCATCCGGCTCTGCCACGTGGCTGACCGGATCGGAGACCACCGTTCCGCCGGGCTGGCTCTGCTGGATCCACGTGTACTCCGACCAGGCGAACCGCCAGCCGCCGTCCACGAAGTGACTGCGCACGCGCGCCATCTTGGGCGGAAAGGCCTCCGGCCAATCTTCTTGAAACCGGTGATAGAAACGCAGATAGATCTCGTCGAACCGCTCGTCGCTTCGCACACCCCCAAGCGGATGGTCACCCATGAACCAGGTAAGCCAACCGGCGCTGACCTGCGCCAATCGGTAACGCTGGCGCAATGACTTCTGGCTGGCGAAAGCGGCGTCCGTCTGCACGTTGAAGTCGTTGTCGCGATGTTCGCTCCACTCCGACTGGCCGGGGCTCTCGAAGTCTTCACAGATGACAGTGGAGGAACGCGCGCAGACGGGCTCCGGTGACCGCAAAGCGGCCTCTGACAGGGTCGGCGGCGCCAGCGCCGGGTTGCTGCCGGGGTCGTCAGCTTCGTCGACCGGATCGCCGGGGCCCGCCGGCGAGCTGACACAGATCGCGCCGCTGAGAATCGACACAGCTAGGCCGGTTACCAGCAATCTTGTAAGCGGCATTGCTAATTCGTCTCCGTTGTCTGGCTTGGTTCGGTCCGGCGGGGTGTTACAACATAATCAGCGATCGTCGGGTTGTCAGCCGTGGGCGTCGGCGTCGCCGCAGCGGCCGGTCGGCGCTAGCTTGGTGGCACAACCGCGAGCAAAATTGCCGGATCAGCGAAGGCGAAATGTCAGAGGAGGCAGATCAATGGTGAACCTCGTACCGCTTCTTCTACTGATCGCCCAGCTCGGCGCCGGGGCCACCACCAGTCGCAGCTCGCCAGACCTGACCGATCTGGCCTTCCTGAGCGGTTGCTGGGAAGGCAGCTTCCAGAGCCGGCGGAGTTCAGGGACGATCGAGGAGTTCTACACGACGCCGTCAGAGAATGTCATGTTGGGCACGACCCGCTACATCAGCGACGGCCGCACCGTGCAGTACGAGTTTACTGCGATACTTCAAGACAGCAGCGGAATCCTCTTGCGACCCTACCCGGGCGGGGTGCGATCGGCTGACGATTTCCGCCTGACCCAGATCGAAGGTCAGCGGGCCGTGTTCGAGAACCCCGAGCACGACTACCCGAAGCGGATCCTCTACTGGTCGACGGGCGAAGACTCGCGGGTCGCGCGGATTGATGCCGGCGCCGACGACCCGGAAGGCACGGAGTGGAAAATGCGAGCGGTACCTTGTCCCGGTTGGCGCAGCGAAGGCACTCACGATCACGATTGAGGCTGACGCGACGGCGGAAGTCCGGGTGCTGGAGGGCTGCTCAGTCGATCAACACCCCGAACAGGGTCCGGTACATCACCCGATAGACGTCGGTGGAGTCGAGGGTCCCGTGCACGAGCTCGGCGTTCAGCCCCTCGGCCCGCACCAGGATGCCACCCGACACGTCGTCACGTGATGCCCAGGTGATCGCAAAGGGCCAGCGGCGGCCGGCACGGTCCGGGGCCGATAGGAAGGGCGCGCTGCCCGTGCCCGACACGCCATCGAGCGGCGCCCCGTTTGGGTCGCGTTCCGGCAGCGGCCGGCCGTCCGCGATGCCTCCATCGGGAGGGCGGCCCACCACCTGCATGCCGCCGGCGTCGCTGTCCGACGTCATGATCATCAGCGTGTTGGGATTCGCACGGATGTGATGACGAAACACACCGATCGCTTCATCGGCTCGTCGGCCCGCCTCGAGAGCCCCTGCCGCGTTGTTGGCGTTGCCGAAGTTGTCGGTCCCCTCCTCCTCGGCAACCAGTAGGAACCCGTCCGGCTTTCGTGACAGTATTGCCAGCGCAGCGCTGACCATTTCCGCTATGCTCGGGGCAGTCTCCGTGTAGTGGGGCCGGCCGGCGCGTTCCAGCGACTCCTCCGCTGCGGCGTTAAACGTGTGATGCGCCGCGAACAGACCCAGTAACTTGTCAGTCTCAGCCGGTAGGGCCTCGAGTTCGGCACGACTGAAGATCACCGTGTAGCCGAGCTCCCGCGCCCGCTCGATTAGATTCAGGCCATCCGGCCGCCTCCCCTCCCCATGCACGCCACGCACCCCCTCGGGCAGGAAATAACGTTCTCCGCCGCCCAGAATTACATCGGGCTCGAGCTCTAGGATCAATCGCGCGATCTCCGCATGGTTGGTGCGCCGCGGCACGCTGGCGGCGAAGACCCCCGTCCCTGGCTCGGTGATGGTTCCGCTGTTCACCAGCCCCACCGCCCGGCCCGCGGCCTTCGCTTCTGCCAAGATGCTCATTCCGTTGCCGGCTCTCGATCTGATCGGCTCGCCACCATTCAAACCGTAGCTATCGGCTTTGACCTTGACCCCGTAGGCGTGCACCGTGGCGCCGCCATGCGAAGTCGCCGTCAGAGCGTTGGCCATGTGACCGGTGTAGACCGCCAGGTAAGGCAACGAGTCCCAATTCAGCCGTCCATCCGGCCCGACGTAGCGCATCCGCACGGCTCCCCACTGGTTCGCCCCCATGCCGTCCGGGTGGAAGAAAATCACGCTTCCGGTCTCTTGCGCGCCCGCCGGAGCTGCGAAGGCGACACCCAACGTGAGGAAAGTGGCGAGCGTTAAAAGAAGGTTTCGCATAGTTGCCTTGATCACTTGCCGGAGTTGCTGGTTTGGATTCGGTTCGCGCGCGCGGCAAGACCGAGCACCGCCGTTGGGGCATCGAGGATTAGGCCGAGGAAGCGACGCCGGGTGGCCGACGCCGAGAATCTAGCGCGCCGCGGGCCTGGCGTCACCGCCGCGTCGCGCCCGCCTCTGCCAACCCGTCCCGTGACCCCTGACCAGCCCGAATCGTCTATAAGACGGCAACGATGTTAACCGGAGCTTGGGGGCTGGATTGACCAGATTGCAGGGCCAGGGCGGATTCTCGGTCACCGAGATCCTGATCTCGATAGTCATCATAGCCGTCGGCGTGATCGGCCTCGCCTCCGCGGTGGGCTTCGCATCGACCGAGCTTTGGTACGGAGATCGGGACACGCACCTCTCCATGCTGATGACCGATCAGATGGAGCGGCTGAAGGCTGCCGGCCACGACGCCGTAAATCCCGGTCAGCGCGACGAATCGGGCTTTCAACTCGAATGGACGGTCCAGGGGAGCGCCCCGAAGAAGGTCATCCTCACGGCCGCCTACAACAGCCACGACGGCGTGGCGCGAACCGACACGGTCGTGGCCTACCTAACGCGTTGAATCCAGAAGTCCTAACGCCAGGCGTGGCGCGCATGGCGTATATCGCATACTATATGCGTTGACAAAACAACAGTTCCTCGCCCTTAGGTCGCGTGATAGCTCAGGTGATGTCCGTAACTATTTATAAGTCATAGGATTAGTGAGTTCAGGCCTGCGGTATGAAGTTTGCCAATCCGATTTGGCGGTTAGGCCGCTCAGCCCCAAAGCCGGCCACACCGTAAACCGGACCGACTCGTAACGGGTCCAGCGCGACGATCCCGCCCAACGCCGCCACTCGGAAACGACTTCACGCTACAGCTGGGGATTCGGGGGCTAGGGGGAAGCTTTACAGGATGAAAGCACTCTTTCGGCATACAGGCGTCGCGTTTCTCTGCCTGACGATCTTGACCTGTGGCACCAGTGATCCTACCGACACCGACGTGGTCGATTCGGTCACACTGAACTGGACCGCGCCCACGACCAGTCTGGACGGTACCCAGCTGGCTGACCTGGCCGGATATCGAATCCGTTACGGGCCCAGTTCTCCGCTCACTGCGGACAACGCGACCACAATCGACGTGGGCAACGTCACGACCTACACGGTGAGAGACCTCCAACCAGGCACGGTTCATTTCGCGGTCCTGGCGGTAGACAGGCGTGGCAACCTCGGCCCGCTTTCGGGCGAGGTCAGCGCGGAGATACCGCCGCGATGAACTATTCAGCCAAGCATCGTCTAGTCGTCGCAGGTCTGACGATCTGCGCTGTGGTATTGACACCGGCGCTGGCGTTGGGGCAGAACGCCTTCCGGGTGAGTGGCGTTGAGTTCGACTGGTCGACGTACCGCAAGCTGGCGCCCGGCTCCGAAGGTTGGCCGCTGACCTGGTGCGAAGATGACCATCAGTACTCGAGCTGGGGCAATGGGGCCGGGTTCGGAGGTACGGCTCAAGACAGCGCCGTCTCGCTCGGATTCGCCCGGATCGAGGGACCGTACTCTTCCTTCACCGGGCACAACGTGTGGGGCGGTAAGAATCCGGAGAACCTGGCGACGTTCACCGGCAAATCGACATCGATGCTCTGCCTGAACGGGGTCCTTTACGCCTGGCACTCCGACGGCAGCCGCGAGTCGGCCTTTGACTGGAAGCAGATCATCCGTAGCACGGACAAGGCGGCGACGTGGGACGAGAACGTCTTCCCGCAGAGCCGGCTGACCGGCTGCGTGGGCTGCCCCGGTCTGCCTTATTTCATCAATTATGGCCAAAACCACGCCGCCAACACCGATGGTTTCGTCTACGTGTTCACGATCCGCATCGCGGACATGAACCTCTGGGACGTGCAAAAACCGGGTGTCGTGTGGTTAGCGCGAGCGCCCGCCGCAAGCGAAGGGTTCACCAACACGGCGAACTGGGAATGGTTTACCGGTCTCGACGGTTCCGGCGATCCGCTCTGGGGGCTGGAGAGCGCTCGCGCGCCCGTCCTCGAAGACCCGGACGGCGTGATGCGCAACAGCGCCCTCTACCTACCGGGGTTCGATCGCTACGTGATGGTGACGAACCACACGGACCGGGCCAACGGCAACATCGCGGCCTGGGAAGCTCCCGAACCCTGGGGCCCCTGGACGGAGATACTGAGAGCGTCCGGCTGGCCGGCGAGCGATCCGACGGCGCCGGACACGATCCCGGGCAGCTTTTCCTTCGGCAATTTCAGCCCGAAATGGCTGAGCGCCGACGCGCGCGACTGCGTTTTCGTCGGCTTTGGGCCGAACTCGTTCGACAGCGTGGAGTGCACGTTTCTGGACCTCGACCTGACGCCGCCCGCGCCGCCAACCGGCCTGCAAGGCAGCCCCGCCAGCGCATTCAGCATCGATCTCAGCTGGTCAGCGTCCAGTGATCCGGAGAGCGGGATCAACCGCTACCGCGTTTACCGCGACGGCAATCTGATCGGCACCAGCACTCCGGCCAACTTCACGGACTTGGGCCTCGTGGGTAATACAGCCTATGCCTACCGGGTCTCGGCGGTGAATGGCGACGAGCTCGAAAGTACGCAGAGCGATGAGGTGACGGTCACGACCCTGCGCGATACCAGCGATTCCCTGGTGTCGAACATCATCGTTATCACCGGCAAGCAGTACCGCATCAGGTTCGATGCGCTCGCGGTCGGAGAGATCCAGTACATCGATCGCGACTTCGACTTCCGAGAGCTGCCGGCGCAATTGCAGGGGCTGACCTACATCCAGACCGCCGAGGACGATCGAAACTCAAATCCCGGCGCCACAGAGTTTCTATCTTTCGATGTCAATCAGGACGTCCTCGTCTACGTCGCGCATGACGACCGAGGGGTGCGACCCGGATGGCTGAGTGCCTCTGGCTTCATCGACACGCTGGCAGACCTCGAGACCGCCTCGGGAGCCACTTTTAGCCTGTTCATGAAGCGGTACCCCATGGGGAACGTCATGCTGGGCAGCAACTCCGTGGACGCGGCGGGACCCGGCAGCATGTACACCGTGATCGTGCACGCGGCTTCGGCCGACGTCGACATCGTGCCGCCGTCGGCTCCGGGGAATCTGCGGATCCTCTCTCAGCAGTAGCGCGGCGATGGGGTCGTCGCCGCGCCGTCCCCCTATCTACTGCGCAGCGTACATTGCCCCGTTCACCAGGCCACCTCGGCAGTCCAGCGGTCCGTCCATGTTTCGGAAGTTGACGGCGCGGTCGTCGCCCTCCATCGGCGGGTAGCTACTGTAGACACCGAAATGCAGGTGCACCACGTCGGTGGTCCCGGAGTGGCCAGCGAGGGCGATGGTCTGCCCGGCCTCTACATTCTCTCCGACCTCCACAAGGACGTCCCCCTGTTTTAGGTGGGCATAGAAACCCACACTGCCGTCCGCGTGCTCGACCATGACGTGGTTGTGGTCGCTGCCCATCCCGTTGTCGGGCGAGTCTTCCTTAACCTGGCGGACCACCCCCGCCCGGGCAGCCACGACGGTGTCGCCGATGGGAATCAGGAAGTCGTACGCCTGCTGCCCTCGGTGACCTCCGGTGGGGACGCAGTAGCTGTTGTTGAGCTTGTAGCTACTGCCGGCCGGCCACGGGAGAACGTACTCCGACGCTGCAGGGTCGCCGAATTGGTCGCGGTCGATGCAGCTCGTATACGCGTTGGGCGAGCCGAGCCGAACGGTGGTCTCGACGGTACAGGCGGATTGGGCGCCGCACGTCCCGGGCTCGAAGCTGACGCTGGTCGTGAACGTGCCCTCCAGCAGCGTCGACGTTCCCGACACCGTGCCGGTGGAACGGTGCGTGGACCGGCACCCGGTTCCGTCGGTCTGGACTTCGGTTCCATCGAAGTCGAGGCTCTCGCCCCGCACCGTACCCGTGCCCCACAACCCGGGCCCGGCAATCACCGAGACTTGGTTGCCGCAGCCGATGAGGATGATCCCATCCGTACTCGAGCTGCCGTCGACCAGTCCACAGGTGTTCGATTCCACCGTTGTTGAGAGCTGCCAGACCGCGGTGAGGTCACCCAAATCTGTGGTTTCCAGGACGCCATCGCCCCCGCAGGCACTCGTCGCCAGGGCCGCCAGCAGCGTGGCCGCCGCGCGGCTTGTGCGCAAACCACCAATCGGCGTCAGCAGTCTTTTCACGTTCCCTCCCAGCCAAAGATCGAGCACACTATCTGAGGTATGTATTGGAGAGCGCAGCGGCCTAACCACGATCAAGTCGCGCGCAGGTCCCCGGCGGGGCTCGGAAGTGCTGCACAAGCGAAGGCAGATGAAAAAAGGCCCGTCCAGCACCGGGCCTCGCACGGCGCTCAAGATAGGGTCGTTATCACAGCCTGGCCAGCAGCGCGGTTACCGGCGACCTGGCTCGGGCGGCAGCGCGTTGCCGCCGAGGCTAGGGCGCATATATTCGCAGGCCGCACCGACGCACGTCGCGCACTCGGACGCCATTCCCTCGCCGACGCGACGTTAGCTGACCTGCAACTCACCACCAACTGCAAGGAGTAAGCGGAAGCATTGAGCGAAGATCTCGTCTCACATTATCCAGTCGTCGTCCGCATCCCCATACAATGGGGTGAGATGGATGCCTACGGCCATGTCAACAACACGGTCTTCTTCCGTTACTTCGAGTCGGCGCGTATTCGCTACCTGGAGCGCTGCCGCTTTGTCGAGTCATACGATCGCGACAAGGTCGGAGCCATCCTTCACTCCACAAGCTGTCGCTTCCGCAGCCCCCTCTTCTATCCCGATACCGCGGTGGTCGGCACACGCGCCGCCCAGGTCGGTGTCGATCGTTTCACGATGAGTTACGAGATGGCGTCCGAATCGCAGAACGCGGTCGTCGCCGAGGGAACCGGGATCGTTGTCTCCTACGATTACGTGGCAGGCAAAGTAGTGCCCATCCCCGAGCAGGTGCGCGAGGCGATCGCCAAGCTGGAGGCCTGACGCCACGTCAGGTTCCGCTGATTCCTCTCCTTCTGCCTGGATGGGGATCAATGAAACCATCCGGGGTGTTCCGGCGTACAATAAAGCACGACGCATGAACCTGTCGCTTGTCCGCGGCCCCATTGGCAGCTTGGAACCGGGGCCGTGTCCGGTGTGTTTAATTAGGTGATCCCGGCGGGTCAGGTGCTTCCAGCCGGCGCTTGGCTTGCTGCCATAGAAGCCGGTTTAAGGGCGGAATAGCAACCTTTACGGGGTATGGGGCGTCAAACAGAAGCGTAGATAACTAAACGTGTGGCGGCGCCTGCTTTGGGCAGCAGGTAGGAACAGTCCCTCCATCCGGCTTGGCCGCCTACTCCCGGTGCCGAGTCAGCCGCCACACATTTGTAAAAGACAAGAGTCACTATAGCGGCCCCGGTGGAAGTCCACCGGGGCCTTGACTTTTACAGCCGAGGCCAGTTGGGTTGGGGTTGCTGCTCGAGGATTTGTCAAACTTTCACGGAGAGCTGCCGCCGTCAACCCCCACGCCGATCAGAGGCCCGAGGGTCGCGCCGCCTAACCCTCCTCGCTGGTCGCCACCGGTTCGGCGGCCTTCGCCTCTTCCACCATGCGGGCCACATCCGCCAGCAGCCGCTTCGCATCGTAGACGATCCCGTCCTTGATGGTATACCTGACACCGCCCACCCGCTCGACCTCCCCCGTCTCATCGTTCAGCCGCAGCGTTCCCGTGCCGTAGAGGACCTTCAGGTCCTGCACGGGACTCCGATCCACAACAACCAGGTCGGCCAACAGCCCGGGCCGGATAATCCCGAACTCGATCGGCACGCCTTTGGGCTCGTGGAGCACTTCCGCCCCGCAGAGCGTGGCCGCGCGAATCACCTCGAGCGGATGGAAGCCTGCCTCCTGGAGCAGCTCGAGCTCGCGGATGTAGTCGAACCCGTACAGCTTGTAGATGAAACCGGAGTCGGAGCCGCTGCAGACCCGGCCACCGGCGTTCTTGTAGTCGTTGAGGAAGCCCATCCAGATCTTGAAGTTCTGCTTCCACTCGATCTCGTCGCGGGTGGTCCAGCTGAACCAGTAAGAACCGTGACTCTCGCGGCTGGGCTGATAGAACTCCCAGAGTGAAGGCAGAGTGTAGGTGTCGTGCCAGTCCGCATCGCGGGAGCGCTGCACGTCACGATTCGCCTCGTAGATCGTCAGGGTCGGCGAAAGGACGAATCCGAGCTCGAGGAACTCCTGGATGACGGCGTTCCACTTGTCACTCCCGCGCTCCGCCGCCTGCTTCCACAGCCGGCCCGCTTCGGCGAAGCGATGGTATTCATCGTTGTAGTTGTAGTCGTAGCGAAAGTCCTGGACGGTACGATCGACGAACAACGCCTCCGGCAGGCCGTACCAGTGCTCCAGCGAGCCGAGACCGAGGCGCGCCGCATCCAGTGCATCCATCCGTGACACACCCATCTGCCCCAGGTGTGCCTGGGTTCCCAGTCCGTGTTTCTTCGCTTCGTCGATGAGCGCCGTCATGATCACAGGATCGTGAGAACCGAGCTTGAAGCCATCGACGCCCCGCTTGGCCGCCCACCTGACGTACTCGCGCGCCGCCTGAGGTGTCTGGACCGGCCCCTGTTCCCAGCCCATCCCCGGTCGAACATAGACGAAGATACGCGGCGCCACTATCTCGTTCCGGGCGCTGCGGGCCCGGGCGGTCAACGTCCAATCGACACCGTTACCGGAACCGGGATCGCGCACCGTCGTCATGCCATGGGCCATCCAAAGCTTGTAGACGTACTCGGCCGGCGTGCCTTGCGACCGCCCGCCCTGGTGGGCGTGCGTATCGACGAAGCCCGGCAGCACATACATGCCGTGCGCGTCGATCTCGTGGGCCGCATCCTTGGGACGGTTGTCTTCATCGATCGGTAGAGCGGGAACACCCACACTTTTCACTTCGACGATCCGGTTTCCTTCGACAACGATGTCCACGGGCCCGCGAGGCGGCGCCCCGGTGCCGTCGATCAACGTCGCACCGCGGATGATCAGCCGGGTGAACGGGCCCATGCCTTCATCCGGCCCCCGATTCGGTGCGGGTTGAACCGTTTCGCGAGCCTCATCGACCTGCTGGGTCCAGGCTGCGACCGGGTCGGCCAGGCACACACATACTGGCATCAACAGACTCAACAACACCTGTGCACGTCGCATCGACTCCTCCATGGTGTTATGACTGCCCGACCGGTGGATCGCACTGCTTTGGGTCGACAGAGGATGACAAGATTGCGGGCCGGCAGCTACTCCGCAAACCCGCGGTCAGGGCGGAACCGCGGACTGAGCCCGCCAAAGATAAAGCGACGCAGCGGTCCGGTAGGGTCGCCAGCGTTCAGCCCGCTCAACCATCTCATCTACAACAGAGGCGCCGAAGAAGCGCTCCATCCCGCGGCGGACCCCGAGATCGTCCACCGGAAAGACGTCGGGCCGCCGCATCGAGAACATCAGGAACATCTCGGCCGTCCATTTGCCAATACCGACCACCGCGGTCAGCCGCCGGATGATCTCCTCATCTGATAAGCGCGAGAAGCGAACCTGCGACAACTCACCCTGCGCGAATGCCTCGGCCAGTGCGTGGAGGTAGCGCGCCTTCTGACGCGATACCCCCGCCCTTCGCAGGCGGGCCGCCGACGTCCGCAGGATGGAGTCCGGGCCGGGCAGGCGGCGGTCCGGATGAAGCGCCCGGACCCGGCCGATGATGGCGCGGGCCGCGGCACCGGAGACCTGTTGGGCGAGGATCGCGCAGCAGAGCGTCCAGAAATAAGGCCGCCGGGCTCGCAATTCGATGGGCCCGACCTGATCGATCAGGGGCCGGAAGGAGCGGTCGCGGCGCAACCGCTGGACCGCGTCGGCCATCTTCCAGTGCGAGGCGCCGCTCATTTCCAGCCCACGGTTCCGACGACCGTCCGATTCTACTCGAGGCCCTTGGGAGGACCCAGCACCTCCGCCCAGATGATCGCCCGCTGCACGTTGTTCCAGTAGCGACGGTCCGGCAAGCGGATCGCGCGGCGCCGCTTTGCCGCCCAAGGCCGGCGCGTGACGTAGCGGTCGTGGAATTCCTGGTGGGTGGCGACGGTTCGAGGCACACTGTAACGGTCGTGGAAGCGATCGTGGTCCTCCGGCACGCGGTCGCGCTCCAGGGAGATCGGCTCGCCGCGCTCACTTATTCCCCGTTCCTCGAGGGAGACCGGCTTTTCACCTTCGAGTTCCCAAGGACTGCGTTCCGCTGGCGGCGGCGGCCGTTGCCGCACCGGCCGCGCCCGGCGCCGCCGCCGGGCTCTTTCCACTCGCGTTTGGTCCGCTGCTGCGCCTCGCTCACTGACGCCGAACGTCTCCCACTGCGCCTCGACCTCCGGCCTCGTCGTCGCGCTGGCCGTCGGCGACTCCGGCAGCTGCTGCACGGTCGGCCGGCGCTCGAGGTTGAAGCCCAGCTCCTCGGCGATCAGGTCACCAAGGTTCTTCGGTAACAGCTGGCCGTTATCGACCTCGCCCTGGACCTCCGGCGGGGACGGCGCACCTTTGCCCTTCTGCTTGCCGGCCTTAAGGACCTTCTCCAGCACGCTGATGACGATGAGCAAGATGATGAAAGCGACGAAAGCGTCCATCGACCTAGACCTCCTCGGCTATCAGGTCGACCCGTCACCGCCGCCCGGCCGCTCCTGGCCACCCTCGGCGATCGATTCCCGCATCTGCGTGTCGCTGACGACGTTGCGATAGCGGGCGTAATCCATGACCCCCAGATTACCGGCCCGGAATGCTTCGGCCATGGCCAGCGGTACCTGTGCCTCAGCCTCAACGACCCGGGCCCGCATCTCCTCCACCAGCGCCTTCTTCTCCTGCTCCACCGCCACGGCCATGGCGCGCCGCTGCTCCGCCTTCGCCTGAGCGACCCGCTTGTCCGCCTCCGCCTGATCCGTTTGCAGCTCGGCGCCGATGTTCTTGCCCACATCGACGTCGGCGATGTCGATGGAAAGAATCTCGAAAGCGGTTCCGCTGTCGAGCCCTTTCTCCAATACTGTCTTGGAGATAGAGTCCGGGTTCTCCAGCACCGCTTTATGGCTGGTGGCCGAGCCGATCGTCGAGACGATTCCTTCCCCGACCCGGGCCAGGATCGTCTCCTCACCGGCACCGCCGACCAAGCGGTGGATGTTGGCGCGCACGGTCACCCGGGCGATGGCGATCAGCTGAATCCCGTCTTTGGCGACGGCGGCGACCTTGGGTGTCTGGATCACCTTGGGGTTCACCGAGACGTGGACGGCCTCGAGCACATCACGACCTGCCAGATCGATCGCCGCGGCACGCTGGAAGTCGAGCTCGATGTTCGCCTTGTCGGCACTGATCAGCGCGTTGACAACGTTTTCGACGTTGCCGCGGGCCAGGTAGTGGGCTTCGAGGTCGGTGATGTTCAGACGCAATCCGGCCTTGGTGGCCGCAATTAACGGGTAGACGATCGTCGCCGGGCTGACGCGTCGCAGCCTCATGCCGACGAGCGTGGTCAGGGGAACGTAGGCACCGGAGGCGAACGCGGTGATCCATAGCCGCACCGGCACCATCCAAAAGATGACCATGATCGCGAAGAAGCCCACGATCATCAGGATCAACGGAACGCCAAATACGATCTCTTCCATCGGTTTGTTTCCTTGTCTGATTGCTGCTTGATTGAAGCGGCGGATCTCAGCGCGTTTTCAAATACGCAGCACCGTTACCACAGGTTCACCACGACTACCCTTGGACTTCCCTCACCACGTTACGGTAGCCCTCCGAGTTAATGATCTCGATGGTCGCTCCCGCTTCGATCCAGGGACCCTCACTCACAACATCGACCCTCTCGTCACCGAAGATACCCACGCCGGCCGGCCTCAAGATCGTTGCCGCCTTGCCCTGCTTGCCCACCAAGTCAGGCCGCTCATCGGCGGAGACGTAGCCCTGCTCCCTGGTCGTCGCTTCGCGCAGGAAGATGCCACCCAGGCGGCGGCTCCATTTCAGATGCCGCAAGAATGCGTAGGCGAAAGCACCGGTCAGCGCGAGCGATGCCGTGACCACCGTGAACGCCGTTCCCATGTCCATCATCGTTGGGAAGCGACCCAACATCGACAGCACGACTCCGCCGCCCAGCGCCACGATGCCCAGGGCGCCGGCCACGCCGAAGCCCGGTATCAAGAACACCTCGGCCGCGACCAGAACGATCCCCACCGTCATCAAGATGAGCTCTTCCCAACCGGCCAGCCCCACGATCAAATGCGCGCCAAAGAACATTCCCAGCCCGATCAGCCCGACCAGGCCGCCAACGCCGAAGCCCGGCGTCTTGACCTCGAACAGCAAGCCGAGGAAACCCAGAGACAGCAGAAGCGGCGCGACGATCGGATTGGTCAGGAAGCGGACGATCAGCTCCGCCCAGTTGGGACTCGTCGAACGCACGATCGCTCCGGGTTCGCCCAGCGCCTGGAGCAGCTCGCCGAGGTCGGCGTACTTCGCCTTAGCGTAGCCCAGCGCGATCGTTTCATCCGCAGACAGCGTCAGCAGCTTTCCCGCCTCGACCACACCGGGGATCTCGATCTCCTCGTCGACCATCGACTCGGCCACCCGGGGGTCCAGGCCGCGGGCCTCCGCCAGCGCCCGGAATTCCGAGCGCATGGCGCTGACCATCTTTTCACTGGCCTTCTGCCCTTCCCCGGTGATCGGGGTGGCGGCACCGATGGTCGCGCCGGGGCGCATGTAGATCGCCTCGGCCGACAGCGCGATCATCGCGCCGGCCGACAGCGCCCGATCGACAAACGCGTAGACGGGGACCGGCGACTCCTGCACCGCATCGACGATCTGCCAGGCCGCATCGACTCGGCCTCCGGGTGTGTTGATGTCGAGGATGGCGAAGCGTGCGCCAGACTCGGCCGCCTCCTCCAAGCTCCGCTTCACAAACGGGCCGAGTCCTTTGTCGATGGTCCCCTGGATCGGAATACGTACAACCTCACGCTGCGCGAATGCGGCGCCGGGCGCGGCAAGGCTCAACGCGAGAAGTGTGAGGAAGGATGCGCGAAGAAAACGTGCCGATCTGCTCATGGCCATTTGCCCGCGGACAGGCGGGATCCGAAGTCGTAGGTGGGAAGCACAGCTCCCATAAGACCAGTAGTGACAACGAAAACTACCACCTGCAGCCTTGGGCGGCAACGCGTAGCGGCGCCACTCAGTCTAGCCGTCGATTCCTTCCACCATTTGCTGCGGCTTTGCATTCAGAGCACAGCTCTTCAGCTTGCCAGCGCGATCAGAGCTGGATAGCTTGGCCGATCGAGCGTTCGACAACAACCAAACGAATCTATAAACGCCGTCGCGACCCCAGGCACATGGCAAACCACACCCCCACGTCCTCGGATCACGAGACGAAGCTCGAGCGGTTGCTGACCGTTGCCGCCGAGACCTTCGCCGACAAAGGCTATCATCATGCCTCGATCCGCGACCTCTCGCGCAGCGCCGGCGTGAGCCTTTCGGGTCTCTACTATTACTTCAGCAGCAAGGAAGAACTGCTGTTCATGATCCAGGATCGCAGCCTCCGCAGGGTGTTGAGCGAACTGGAGCAAAAACTCTCTGGGGTCGACGATCCAGAACAGAAACTGCGGACCCTGGTGCAGAATCACGTGGAGTTCCTCGCCCGCAACATGGCAGCGATGCGCGTGCTCACTCAGGAATACGACTCGCTGGAGGGCGAGTATCGCACCACAATCCGCGAGCTGCGGATCCGCTACTCCGACATCTGTACGGAGATACTCCGAGAGATGCGCCGCTCGTTGGGCACCGGCGACATCGTGCCGCTCAACGTGGCAACCTTCGCGCTGTTCGGGATGATGAACTGGATCTACGTGTGGTACCGCCCCGGTGAGAACATTCCCGTCGACCGGCTCGCCGAACACCTGTACCGGCTATTCACCAGCGGATTCATCGGACGCGCTGCCGTAACCAGTTCGGTTTGAGGTGCGGCAAGTAGATGATTCGGACACCGGGCCTGCCCCGGACCTAATTACCCTGCGCTGCGGCTTGTTGACCGCAGGCGCACAGCATCGTGAAGACTTGGAGGAAACACATGAGCAAGACGGATGGTAAGCTTGTCGGTTATAAGGTGCAGGACGGGTTGGGCATCATTGAGCTCAACGACCCCCCGGCCAACACGTATACCTATGAGATGATGCGGGAGTTGGATGAGGCGATCCTCAAGGCGCGCTTCGATGAGAGCGTGCACGTCATCCTGATGCGCGGTTCCGGCGAGAAGTTCTTCTGCGCCGGCGCCGACATCAACATGCTGAAGCAGGCCGATCCCTACTTCAAGTACTACTTCTGCCTGCATGCCAACGAGACGCTCAATCGCCTCGAGCAAACGCCGAAGCTCGTCATCGCTGCCCTCAACGGCCACACCGTCGGTGGCGGCCTCGAGATCGCCCTCGCCGCCGACATCCGGCTGGCCAAGCAGGGCGGCGGCAAGATCGGCCTGCCCGAGGTGGCGCTCGGCGTGCTGCCAGGCACGGGCGGAACCCAGCGGCTCGGCCGCCTGGTTGGAAAGTCGAAGGCGATCGAGCTGATGGCCACAGGCCAGACCTTCGAGTTCGAAACCGGGCTGGAGCTTGGGTTGGTGAACCACATCCTCCCAGCCGATAAGTTCTGGAACGATGTGCTGGAATATGCCAAGCAGTTCGTGCCGCCCAACAAGGCGTCGAAGGCCGTCGGCCGCATCAAGCGCGCCGTCTGCAGCGGCGTTGAGGTGCCCTTCGGCGAGGGGCTGTCCATCGAACGGGAGATGCAGCAGCAGTTGTTCGAGTCGCAGGACGCCAGGGAAGGCCTGGCGGCCTACGTCGAGAAGCGCAAACCGTCCTTCAAGGGCGCCTGATGACAATGGAAGTCCAACTGCCGACCCAGCTTTTTATCGACGGCGAATTCGTCGATGCCGCGGACGGCTCGACCTTCGAGGTGGAGAACCCCGCCGAGGCCAGCTCCCTGGCGGTCATCGCCGAGGCCAAGCAGGCGGATATCGATCGCGCCGTTCAGGCGGCGCGCCGCTGCTTCGAGTCTGATGCGTGGCAGCGGCTGGCGCCGCGCCAGCGCGGCCGGCTGCTCTATCGCCTGGCCGATCTGGTCGAGGCTAACGTCGACCAGCTGGCACGGATCGAGACGTTGCAGAACGGCAAGCCGTATTTCGAGTCGCGCCAGGTCGACCTCCCGGAGCTTATCGAGGTCCTCCGCTACTACGCCGGGTGGGCCGACAAGATTCACGGCGAGACCCTGGCCTCGGCCGGTTCGATGTTCAACTACACGCGCCGCGAGCCACTTGGCGTCGTCGGCGCGATCGTGCCGTGGAACTTCCCGCTGCTGCTGGCGGTCTGGAAGATCGCGCCCGCCCTGGCTTGCGGGAACACCGTCGTGCTCAAGCCGGCGGAGGAAACGCCCCTCACCGCCCTCAAGCTGGGGGAACTGGCCGCGCAAGCAGGTTTCCCGGCCGGCGCGCTGAACGTTGTACCCGGCTTCGGCACGACGGCCGGTGCGCCGTTGGTCCGCCACCCGGGCGTCGACAAGATCGCCTTCACCGGCTCAACCGAAGTGGGCAGAGAGATCATGCGAGCGGCGGCGGACACGTTGAAGCCGGTGACGTTGGAGTTGGGCGGCAAGTCGCCCAACATCGTCTTCGCCGACGCCGATCTGAAAGCAGCGGTCCGCGGTGTGGCCACCGGTATCTTCTATGGCAAAGGCGAGGTGTGCGCGGCAGGCTCGCGCGTGTTCGTCGAGTCCAGTATTCACGATCAGTTCGTCGAGCAACTAGCCGACCGCGCCAGGAAGATGACGGCGGGAGACCCCTTTGATAAGAACACACGTCTGGGTGCCATCGTATCGGAGCGACAGCTGGATCGCGTGCTCGGTTATGTGAAGCGCGGTGTCAAAGAGGGCGCTGAACTGGTTACCGGCGGAGTCCGGATCGATCGGCCGGGCTATTTCATGGAAGCCGCCGTGTTCGACAAGGTCAAGCCGGAAATGACCATCGCACAGGAGGAGATCTTCGGCCCCGTGGTCGCCGCCCTCAGCTTCGACGACGTCGACCAGGCCATCGCCCTCGGCAACCAGACGATCTACGGGTTGGCAGCGGGTGTGTGGACCCAAGATGTGAAGAAGGCACACCAAGTCGCTCACGGGCTGCGCGCCGGGACGGTCTGGGTCAACACCTACAATCGCTACGACCCGACCACGCCGTTCGGAGGTTACAAGCAGAGCGGATTCGGACGCGACCTGGGCATGCAGGCCCTCGAGGGCTACACCCAGGTTAAGAGCGTCTGGATCGATCTGAGCTAGCGATGCCTGCCGAGCCCGGCCCCCGCGACGCCCTCATCATCGATGCGGTGCGCACGCCGGTGGGCCGCCACGGCGGCGCCCTCGCCGCCGTCCGGCCCGACGACCTGCTCGCTGTCGCCATCAGCGCGCTGGTCGAGCGGACCGGCGTTCCCGTCGCTGAAATCGAAGACGTCATCATGGGTTGCACCAACCAGGCCGGTGAAGACAACCGCAACGTGGCCCGCATGTCCGCGCTGTTGGCCGGACTTCCGGTCGCCGTACCGGGTCAGACGGTGAACCGGCTGTGCGGCTCCGGATTGCAGGCGATCGTCAGCGCCGGCCATGCCATCGCCGTCGGCGAGGGCGACACGTTCGTGGCCGGCGGCGTCGAGAGCATGTCCCGGGCGCCCTTCGTCATGCTGAAACCTGAGCAGCCGTATTCCCGTGGTATTCCTCAGGTGGCCGATAGTGTGCTGGGCTGGCGCTTCGTCAACCCGGAGATGCCCGAAAAGTGGACGATCGGCCTCGGCGAAACGGCGGAGGTGGTCGCCGAGCGCTACGCCATCAGCCGCGCGGATCAGGACCGGGTCGGGCTCGACAGTCAGCGGCGTGCCGCAGCGGCCATCGAAGCGGGTCGCTTCAAGGACGAGATCGTCGCCGTCGAAGTGCCGCAGCGGAAAGGGGCACCGCTGGTCGTTGACACGGACGAGCATCCGCGACCGGGAACGACGGCCGAGAAGCTCTCGGCCTTGAAGGCCGCATTCAGGAAGGGCGGAACGGTGACGGCGGGCAACTCGTCCGGTCTCAACGACGGGGCAGCGGCCCTGCTGGTGATGAGCCGCCAGCGCGTGGAGGAGCTGGGGCTGGCCGCGCTGGGCCGGATCGTCGGTTCGGCAGTAGCTGGGGTCGACCCGGATTGTATGGGAATCGGGCCGATACCAGCGACGCGCAAAGTGCTCGAGCGGACCGGCCTGACAATCGGCGACATCGACCTCGTCGAACTGAACGAGGCGTTTGCCGCTCAGGCGGTCGCGTGTGTTCGCGAGCTGGGGCTCGATTGGCAGAAGACGAACGTTAACGGCGGCGCCATCGCTCTTGGCCACCCGCTGGGGTGCACCGGCGCGCGCCTGATGACCAGCCTGCTGCACGAGATGCGCCGACGAGAGGCGCGATATGGTCTTTGCACGATGTGCATCGGTGTGGGCCAGGGCATCGCCACGATCGTCGAACTGGAACGGACCTGAAGCTGGATAACAGCTGTGGCTGCATTCTATAAGGATCTGCTCGCGCGGCGCGTGCCGCAGATACTCGGGATCTACCTGGCTGCCGGGTGGGGTGTGCTGGAGTTCACCGACTACATCGTCAGCCGTTACATCCTCTCGAATCACCTGACCGATCTCGCGCTCATGGCCTGGGGCCTGATGATCCCAACCGTCATCATGCTCGCCTACTTCCACGGACGGCCGGGTCGTGACGAATGGTCGAAGGTCGAAAAGTTCGGCGTACCCATCAACATCGTGCTAGCTGTAGCGCTGTTGATACCGACATTCGCTGGCAAGGATCTGGGTGCAGCCACGCGCGCAATCACCGTGGAGGACGAGGCCGGTCAGCTGGTCGAGCGCGTGGTGCCGAAGAGCGAGTTCCGCAAGCGAATCGCGCTCTTCTATTTCGAGAACACGTCAGCGGACACCACCCTCGATTGGCTGCAGCACGGCATCCCGCTGGCGATTCAGGACGACCTGCTGCAGGACATGTTCATGGTGGTCCGCAGCAGCTGGCCTTACTTCAGCGAGCGACTGAAGGAAGTCGGCTACCCGAGCGGTGTCGGTGTTCCATTTGCGCTGCGCCGCGAGATCGCGGAGGAGCTGCACGTCAACCGTATGGTCTCCGGAACGATCTCCGGCAGCGCTGACAGCCTGAGCGTCACCGTCACCCTGAACGATGTTTCGCGGGGCAAACTACTGACCGAGCGCAGCTTCACAGGCAGCGATCCTCTCGAACTGGCGGATCGTATCGCGCTGCAGTTGAAGCGTGACCTCGAAATACCTGGTGGTCACATCGACGAGGTCCGTGACCTACCCGCTGCCGAGCTGCTGACGGGGTCATTGCCGGCTTTCAAGGCGTACGTCGATGGGTGGCGCGCGCTCGAGGCCGGCGAGTGGCAAGGCGCCAGCCGCGGTTTCGCAACTGCCGTCGAGATCGATCCCACCTACGCCAACGCCAACCTGATGCTGTATGTCGCCTCGCTCTTCCTGAACGACGCGCCGCGAGGGGCCCAGGCCCTAGAGGCCGCTATACAGCACAGCTACAAGATGCCCGAGCGCCTGCAATTCACGTTGCGTGCCGCCTACTACCGCTTCGTGAAGCAAGATCCGGCGAAGACCCTGGCCACCGCCGGGACGCATGCCGAGCTTTTTCCCGACGATGTGTCGGCACACCAAATGTTGTTGGTGCTCTACTCGCAGGCTGGGGAGTGGGAGAAGGCGATCGCCGCGGCACAACGCGTGCTTGATCTGGATCCCGACGACTACGACATGCTGCGGCTGATCGGACAACTCTACACTCAACAGGGTGCTTACGACCAGGCGCGGGAATACTACGAGCGCTACGCGAACAAGCTGCCCGAAGATCCGCGGGCGTTTGCCGACCTCGGTGACCTGAGCCAAACCGTGGGTGAGCTGGAGCGCGCACTGGAATACTACGATCGCGCGCTTGTACTCGACCCGAGCAACACGGAAGTGCTCACCAACGTCGCCCGCACAGAGACAGCCCTGGGTCGCTTCGCAGCCGCGGAGCAGCAGCTTGAAGAAGCGCGCAACCAAGCCGCGACGCCTACGCAGGAATTCCAAGCATTGAACGCTCTTCGCCGCTACAACGTCCGGCGCGGGCAGCTGAGACGGGCGACCGACCTGATGCAGCAATCGTGGACCGCCCTCGATGCTGCACAACCGCCGCTCGTCGCCGCGCAAGTCAAGCTGACCCAGCTTGGCACGTACGTAAGAGCGGGCAGAGCCGACGTAGCCACCGCCGTTCTCGACGACATCCGCGCTCAGCTGTCGCCGCCCTTCGACATGCTCGCCGCGATTGGCCAGCTTACCATCGCTCAAGAGACCAAGGACGCCGAGTCACTGGAAGCGTCGCTGGCCGAGCTCGAGCGGCTGATCGGCACGCTGGGGCTCGCGGCGCTTCGTCCCGCGATCACCTTAGGACGCGGCCGCCTGCTGGAGATCCGTGGTGACTGCGAGCAAGCGATCATCGCCTTCAAGCGAACGCTGGAGCTTCAACCGGCCGATGCGGACGTCAACACGGACATCGGGCGCTGCTATCGGCAGCTGGGAAACTCCGAGATGGCAGAGAGGCACTTGCTGCAAACAACTGCGCGCGACCCCTTCGACCCGCTGGCCAACCTGGAGTTGGCACGCGTTTATAACCAAGCGGGCCAGCCACAGAAGGCGCGCGAGCACCTACAAAAATCGCTGGAAGTGTGGTTGAACGCCGATCCCGAATACGGGCCGGCGCGCGAGGCGCGGCAGCTGTTCGCTAAACTCGGTTCGTCTTCATAAGGACCTTATTCTTGTTCCAGGAGCTTTTGCGTAGACGCGTTCCCCAGATCTTGGGGGTGTACCTGGCGGTCGGTTGGGGAGCCCTCGAGTTCAGCGACTGGCTGGTGAACCGCTACTTGCTTTCGCCTTACTTGATCGACTTCATCCTGCTGGCCTGGGGCATGATGACGCCGACCGTTTTGATGTTGGCGTGGTTCCACGGCGCGCCGGGTCGCGACAAGTGGACAGCGGTGGAGCGAATTGGCATCCCCGTTAACGTCGCACTCGCCGCTCTGCTCCTCTTCGTCAGCTTTGGCGACAAGGAGCTCGGGGCTACGACAACCTCGGTGACGATCGAGAACGAGGCGGGAGAGACCGAGGAGCGCTTGGTCCCCAAGAGCGAGTTCCGCAAGCACGTCGCGCTCTTTTACCTGGACAACGAGTCGGGTGACACGGCCCTGGACTGGCTCCAATACGGGATCGCCTGGGCACTCCAGGCCGATTTGCTGCAAGACGTCTTCGTCGAATCGCGAACGGACTTCACTTCCCGTTTCGAACGGGCTGGTATGGATAGCGGCTTAAGAGTGCCGCTGGCCCTGAAACGCGAGATCGCCGATGAAGTTCACTTGGAAAACTTCCTCACCGGCACGATCGCGGGCAACGCCGAGCAGCTTACGGTCACGACTGCCCTGTACGAGACCGAAAGAGGAAAGCTCCTCGAAGAGCGCACGTTTAGTGGGAGTGACGTCTTCGAGCTGGTCGACAGCATCTCGCTGCAACTCAAGCGCGATCTGCAGATTCCCGCTCAGCACATCGAAGAGGCACGTGACCTGCCCGCCAAAGAGATCCTCACGAACTCCCTGCCTGCCTTCCGTTCGTATGTGGATGGGGTGCACTCGATGGAGGTGCAGAACGAATGGGAGGCGGCCGCCCGCTATCTCGAAGACGCCATAGAGTTGGACCCGTCTTTTGCCTGGGCCCACACGCTCCTCTTCTTTGACCGCCTCCTCCTCAGCGACACCCAGGGCTCTACGGAGTCCTTGATGTCGGCGATTGAGCTCAACTACAAGCTGCCCGAGCGGGTTCAGTTTGGTTTGCGGACCAACTACTACCGCCTGGTCAAGCAGGATCCCGAGAAGGCGATGAACGTGGCGGGGATGTGGTCCGAGCTGTTTCCGGACGACATCAACGCGCACCAGCTAATCGCGCTTCTCCACACCGAGATGGGTGAGAGGGAGAGCGCGATCGCTTCCTACGAGCGGATCCTGGACATCGATCCGGGACAATTCGACTATTTTCGAGCGATCGGGTCTCTCTACCAGCAGATGGGCGAGTTCGAGCGGGCCGCGGACTTCTACCAGAGGTACGCGGACCAGTTTCCCGACGATGCTCGTTCGTTCACGGCGCTTGGAGGACTGAGCAGCGATCAAGGGGACCACGACACCGCGCTCGAATACTACGAGCGGGCGCTATTGCTGGACCCCGAGAACACCTGGGTGATGCTCAGCCTGGTGAGAACGGCATTCAACCTCGGACGCTTCGACGAGGCGCTCGGACAACTCGAGGAAGCTCTGGCCGTCAGCCAGACGGCCGAGCGGCGCGTCGCTGTGTATGACGCATTCCGAGTCTACTACACCCAGCGCGGCCAGCTGAGATTGGCGGTCGACTACATGCACCGCGCTTGGGCCGAGACCACACCGCCCGTTACGCTGATGCAGAAGAAGCTCATGGAACTCGGCGTCTACGCCCAGGCCGGCATGTCCCAGGTCGCTCTCGACACACTCGAGGCGATCAGCCGAACGCTGTCGCCGCCACTTGATCTTTTGCCGCCGCTTGGGGCCATCGAGATCGCCATCGAGCTCGAGGACACGACGATGATCCGGGAAGCCGTCGCGGGCCTCGAACGGCTGATCGCCGGCCTCGGAATCGAGGCGCTGCGGCCCCTGGTCCTCTACGCAGAAGGCAAGGTGTTCGAGCTGGACGGACAGTGCGATCAGGCGATCATTAACTACCGTCGGAGTCTGGAGCTTGAACCGACCGAGGTGAATCTCAATACCGCGATCGGTCGCTGCTATCGTGAGCTGGGCGAGCTCGACCCAGCTCTGGAGAGCATCGAGCGAACCCTGAGGATCAACCCCTACTACGCGAGAGCCCACTACGAGAAGGCTCTTGTCCACCTGGATCGTAGCGAGCCTGGACAGGCCCGCGAGCACCTGCAAACGGCGCTGGAGGTCTGGCGCGACGCCGATCCTGATTACGACCTTCCCCAGAAGGCCCGTGCTCGCCTGAAGGCTCTCGAATAGGCCACTAAGAGCCCTGACACGGACTCCCGTACCGCTTCCGGGCCTTGCCCGGAAACAGGCCCGCGGGCATCCTATCTGCGACTCTTGCTTTCAGGAGGCTCGCCGTTTTGGACTACAAGGACATCATCGTCGGCGTGAGCGATGGGATAGCCACGATCACGCTTAACCGTCCCGACAAGCTGAACTCGTTCGCCGACCAGATGCGCCAGGAGATCGCTGCCAGCGTCGAGCAGCTGGGCAAGCGTGACGACGTGCGCGTTCTGGTCATCACCGGCGCTGGCCGTGGCTTCTGTACCGGCGCGGACGTGACCTATCTGAAAGAGATCGCCGATAGGCAGGATGAGGACGCGATGCGCGACCTGGTGGAGGCGGGTCGCGCCGTTGTGACGGCGATCCGCAACGCAGCGCAGCCGGTCATCGCCTCGGTGAACGGCCCGGCGGCGGGCGGTGGCGCCAACCTCGCCCTGGCCTGCGATATCCGCATCGCCAGCGACCGCGCCTCTATCGGTCAGACCTTCAATAGGATCGGCCTCCACCCCGACTGGGGTGGTACCTACTTCTTGCCGCGCCTGGTCGGGCCGGCCATCGCCGCCGAGCTCATCTTCACGGCTGAGATGATCAACGCTGAAGAAGCCCATCGCCTGGGCATCTTCAATCGCGTCGTGCCCCATCACCTTCTGGCCGAGGAGACTGAGAAGCTGGCCCGCGCCCTGGCCGCCAAGCCGCCGCTGCCGCTGCGCCTGGCCAAACAGGCGATCTACCGGAGCCTCGACGCCAGCCTGGATGCGATGCTCGAGTTCGAGTTGGATGCCCAGCTGCGCTGTGCCCGCTCTGCCGACGGGATCGAAGGCATCACCGCCTTCGCCGAGAAACGCGAGCCTGAGTTTGGGAAGAAACGATGAGCGCTAAGCGGAAATCGTTATCAGAGATCAAGCACGTTGGGGTGATCGGTTCCGGCACAATGGGCCACGGCATCGCCCAGGTGTCAGCGATGGCCGGTTACTCCGTCTCCCTCTACGACGTCGAGCAGGCGCTGCTCGACAAAGCGCTGCAGCGCATCGCCGCCAACCTCGAGAAGGGCGTGTCGCTGGGTAAAGTCGAGCCGCCACTGCGCGATCGGGCGCTAAGCGTGATCTCAACCACCACCCAGTTGGCCGAGGCAGCGGCGCACGCCGACCTCATCGTGGAGGCGGCGCCCGAAAAGATGGATCTCAAGCGCGAGCTCTTCGCTCAGCTGGATCGGGCTTCCCCACCCCACGCGCTGCTCGCCACCAATACCTCGTCGCTCAGCATCAGCCGCATCGCCGAGGTCACCCAACGGCCCCAGCTCGTCCTCGGCATGCACTTCTTCAACCCCGTTCACATCATGAAGCTGCTGGAGATTGTGCGAACGGAGAAGACCGGCGATGAGGTCATCGAGGCGGCCCGCGCCGTCGCCCTCGCCATGGGCAAGACGCCCATCGTAGTCAAGGATTCGCCGGGCTTTGCCACAAGCCGGCTGGGATTGACGCTGGGGCTCGAGGCGGTGCGCATGCTGGACGAAGGCGTGGCCAGCGTCGAGGATATCGACATCGCCATGGAGCTGGGTTACGGCCACCCAATGGGCCCCTTCAAGCTCGCCGATCTGGTTGGGCTCGACGTACGACTTGCCATCTCCGAGTACATGTATCGCGAAACGGGCAGCGAACTGTTCAAGCCGTCCGCGACACTGAAGCGGCTGGTCGCCGAGGGAAAACTCGGAAAGAAGACCGGCCAGGGTTTCTACACATGGGATAAGGATTAGGGGGAGATAACGATATGGCCGACTCCAACGTCGTCCTCATCGATAAGCAGAATCGCATCGGCACGATCACCGTTAACCGGCCGGACAAGCTGAACGCACTCAATGCCCAGGTGCGCATGTCGCTGGCGATGGCGTTGGAGCAGCTGCGCCAAGACGCCGATGTGCGCGTCGTCATCCTGACCGGCGCCGGCGACAAAGCGTTCATCGCTGGCGCCGACATCGCTGAGTTCAAGGGGGCAGCGGCGGTCACCCAGTACCGGGTGATGCAGACCAGTGACATCTACTCCGCGCTCGAGCGCTTTCCCAAGCCGACCATCGCGATGATCAACGGCTTCTGCCTGGGCGGTGGCTGCGAAGTGGCCATGGCTTGTGACATCCGCATCGCCGGCGATAAGGCCAAGCTCGGCCAACCCGAGACCAACCTCGGCATCATCCCCGGCGGCGGCGGCACCCAGCGTTTGCCGCGGCTGGTGGGTCAGGGTCAGGCGATGCGTCTCATCATGACCGGCGAGCTCATCGACGCGGCTCGCGCCGGCGCGATCGGCCTGGTCGACGATGTCGTTCCACAGGCCGAGCTGAAGGAAAAGACGCTGGAGCTGGCAGGGAAAATCGCCGAGAAGAGCCCCGATTCTCTCCAAGCGGCCAAAGAGAGCATCCGCGCCGCATGGCAGATGCCGTTGGAGGCTGGTCTCAGGTTCGAGAAGGCCTGGTTCGGCCTGCTCTTCTCGACCGAAGACATGAACGAAGGCGTCACCGCCTTCCTGGAAAAGCGAAAGCCTGACTTCAAGGGTCGCTAGACAATCGTTGCCGCAGCAGACGGCGGGCGCCGCAGCCATTCCGGGCTGCCCGCCGTCAATTCGCTGCGCACCCCTCGATCACCGAAACGGGCCTCGCTGATGAAGACGCGGATCGTCCACGGCGCCGTCATCGCCTACTACCTGGCCATGGTCATCTTCGTGACCTATCCGGGGTACGTGCCGTTCGATACGGTCAAGCCCTTCGTCTTCGGACTGCCGTTCTCGCTGTTCTGGCAAACCCTTTGGATCTGCGGTTCGATCCTCGCGCTGGGCGGCCTGTTCATCTTCGAGAAGCGGAAACGTCCCGGCGCTGGCGCTGCTAACGGC
>JBFJOD010000017.1:0-33717 GCA_041617795.1 Gemmatimonadota bacterium
AGGCTTCACTCCACGATGCCAATACGGTCTTCGCGGCACTCAACAATCATAAGCGCGGCGACTTCCGGCCGTACCTACTCAAGAGCAGCAACCGCGGCCGTTCCTGGACCTCGATCGCCGGCGACCTGCCGGCTCGCGGCTCCGTCTATAGCGTCGTTCAAGACCATGTGAACGCAGACCTTTTGTTCGTTGGAACCGAGTTTGGCATCTATGTCACATTGGACGGCGGCGCCAAGTGGATCCAGCTGAAGGGTGGCATTCCGACGATCGCCGTGCGCGATCTGGAGATCCAACGGCGCGAGAACGATCTCGTTGGAGCCTCGTTCGGCCGCGGCTTCTTCATCCTCGACGACTACACGCCGCTACGGGAGCTGAACGCAGCGCTACTCGAGCGAGGTGCGCACATCTTCCCGGTCAAGACGGCCTGGTCGTACATCGAGGCCCGGCCACTGGGCGGCGGCGAAAAGGCATCGCAGGGTGCGGGTTTCTACACGGCGCCCAACCCACCGTTCGGCGCGACATTTACGTATTACATGAAGGAGTCGCTCAAGAGCCGGCGCGACCTGCGCAGAGATCGGGAGAAGAAGGCGGCGAAGGATGGTGCCGATGTCTTCTACCCAAGCTGGGACGAACTCAAAGCCGAAGATCGCGAAGAGAAACCTGCCGTGATCCTCACGGTGCGTGATGAGGCGGGCAATGTCGTGCGGCGGCTCAACGGCTCGACATCTTCGGGGATTCACCGCACCAGCTGGGACCTGCGCTATCCCGGCTATACCGCCGGAAGTATCAATCGAGAAGGGTTCGGCCCTATGGCAGTGCCCGGCGCTTATACGGTAAGCATCGATAAGCAAGTGGACGGACAGGTCACGCAGCTGGTTCCGCCGACGCCGTTCCAGGTCGAGCCGCTGGGCATGCCGAGCCTGCCGGCCGCGGACCGCGCGGCGTTGCTCGCCTTCCAGCGCCAGACAGGCGACCTGCAGCGCGCCGTCATAGGCGCCAACCGGGCCGCAGGTGCAGCCGCAGAGCGCATCGACGAAATCAAGGATGTCATCGAGGTCTGGCCCAACGCTGACCTGGGGCTGTTAGCGGAGGCTCGTGGGCTGGAGCTGCGGCTGTCGGACCTGCGGGAACGCCTCACCGGCGACCCGACCCGGCCGCGCCGCAACGAGCCGGGGATGCCCGGCATCATGGACCGGGTGCAGGGTGTCGTCCGCGGCCACTGGTCCAGCACCTCGGCCCCGACGGCGACGCACCGGAAGAGCTACGAAATCGCAGCGGAAGAGTTCAGCCTGATCTATGAAGACCTGCAAACGTTGATCGAGCGTGACCTGGTCGCGTTAGAAGACAAGCTGGAGGCTGCCGGCGCACCTTGGACGGCGGCTCGCAAGTTGCCACGTTGGGAGCGGCGCTAGTCTTGATTCGCTGACGCTCAGATCCGCTAGCCGACGCGCGCGACGTCGCCACCTTCGCCTTCGGCGCCAGCACCACCGATGGCGCGATAGTGTTCGATCACCCGTCGCCGCGCTTCCTGCCGCAGCCGATCGATGCCAGCGGCGTCGTCAGCGAAAACCGTGGTGTCGATGGGTTTGCCGACGCGAATGCGCACGGCTCCGGGTCGGTAGCGGATGCTGCGCTTAGGCGTGATGCCTGCCGTGCCGTTGATGGCGACCGGAACTACCGGCGTGCCTGACGCTTGAGCCAGCCTAAACGCCCCGCGCTTGAAGCCGTGAACGCAGCCATCCGTGCTCCGCGTGCCTTCGGGAAAAACCAACAGGTTCAGCCCCTCGCGCAGCCGTTGCGCCCCGGCCTCGAGACTCTGATACGCCTGTCGCGGATTCGAGCGATCGACAATGATGCTGCGGGTTCTCTTCAGGTAAAAGCCCAGGAAGGGGAACCACAGGTACTCTTTCTTGGCCATAAAGCGGAAGGGATGGCTGGTCGCCAGATAAGCGGCTGGTATATCCAGCGAGCTCTGGTGGTTCATCACAAAGACGTAGTTTTGGGCCGGATCGAGGCTTTCCCCGTCTACCTTCACGGTACTCCGGAATGCTTTGAAGATGACAGGCGCCCATACGTGCTTGGCGATCCAGAAATCTGAAAGGCGGTAGAACAAGACGGCGAACCCGGCCACAAACATCAGGACGGCGCTCCAGACAAGGACAAAGCTCACGCGAAGCGAGCTATCAACCAGGAGGATGATCTTCCGCATCTGCCACAAGTTCCAGCTCATTTGACTCCGCCACGCGCCCGTGCGTCGCTGCCGAAGTCGACTACGCCGCAGCCAGCTGCTTGGGTCGCCGCAACGCCAGGGTGAGCCCCAAGCCAGCGACGACGAGACCGATGCTGATCCACTGTGCCATGGACAGACCGAGCGCGACCTTGGGATTGATTCGATAGAATTCAGTAAAGAACCGGCCGATCCCCGAGAGGAGAAGATAGAGACCGAACAGATAGCCATCGCGGTAATCGCGTTTGCGGATGCTCCAGAGGAAGAGGAAGATGGCAAACAGGATGATCATGTCATAGATCGGCGTGGGGTGAACCTTGTCATTGGTAGGCACAGCACCGCGCGGAAAGGCCATCGCCCAGGCTACATCCGTCGGCGGTCCGTAGTCCCCGTCGCCGGCCAGCAGACAACCCATGCGGCCAAATATTTGACCGAAGGCCAGCATCGGCGCGTAGAGGTCGCACATCACGGGGAAGGAGATCCGCTTAAGCGCACAATAGCCAGCGACGGCCAATGCGCCACCGATAAGACCGCCGTACCATACGATGCCGGACGCCGTCAATAGCGTCCGCGCCGGCATCTCCATCACCTGGTCCCAGTTATCGATGGTGTAATAGACCCGGCCGCCGATCAGCCCACCGATCGCGGAGACCAGTACAACGCTGAAAGCTAGACTGCCCTCTAGCCCTTTTCGCGGGAAGTCTTTTTCGAGGATGAAGGCCGGAATCAAAAAACTGAGCCCCATCATCACGCCAAACGTGCCGACCTTGAACGGTCCAATCGTGAAAAGAACTTCGCCGATCATCTCTTTCAGCGGTTAAGGCGGATTAGCTGCAAACACGGGGGCAACAACATAGGCAAGCCGAGGTCAAGAATCCAGTGAGAAGTTCGTCAGTCTGCGGACGAAGCAGCAGTCTTACTCTCATCGATTACCGTCGCCAGTCGATCCGCTCGCGCCTTCAGCTGCTCGACGTCCTTCTCTAGCCTCTCCTTCTCACTGTCCTCGGCGGCTTTCTTCGCCGCCTCTTCCGCTGTTTTCAATTCCTCCACTAGCTTTGCGTGGCGCTTGACCATCGCCTCCAGCGATTCCGCCTCCTCCGCCTTATCGAAAACGACATCTTCCGGTGCGGACGTTGTCGGCGCAGCGGCGGCGACGCGAGAGACCTTGGGGATGAACTGCTGGTCGTCCGCAAATGCCCGTGTGTTCATGAACGTCGGCGAGACGATCTCGACGCCGCCGCGATGGAGCGCATCCATCGCGCAGGTCCGCAACCGCGAGCGCGCCGAGATGTATTGCTTGACTTCAGTCAGCAACCCGGCCACCCGGTAGGTCACCGAAAAGTCGCCAAGCTCCATCGTGAGCACGAACGGTTCCTCGAGTCCCGCTTCTTTGGCACCCTCGAGCAGCAGCTCCTCGATTCGCGTGTGCGGTACATCGTAGCCGAGTGACAACGTTGCCGAGATGATCGTACCCGAGCTGCGAATGGTGGTTACGGGTTGGGTGACGAGATGAAGGTTAGGCAGCGTCACCAGCTCCCGCTCCTCGGTCTGAATCTCGGTGTGAAATAGCCCGCGCTCCGAGACGCGGCCGAAATGCTCACCCACCCGGATGAAGTCCCCCATGCGGAAGTTCCGGACCACCCTCAACATGACACCGGCCAGCGCGTTGCCGAGAAGAGTCGTCGAGGAGAGCGCGATCGCAGCGCTGAGCAGGATGCCGAGAAAGCTGAGCAACTGCCCGCGCAGGTGCTCTGATATGGGAAGCACCAGGACGATCGCCAACACGCCGGCAAGCGTGAGGGCGATCATGATCGTCTGGTTGCGGAACTTCTTGCCGTCGTCCGGTTGCTTCTGGCGCTCGAGGAAGAGGTGCGCACCCACCAGAATCAGGATTACCGCGGTTGCCACGCCTATGGACGATAGAATCTCGACCAACTGATCAGGCAGTCCGTCCATAGTCTCCAGCCTCGCTTGAAGGATCTCCGGGCTCAGCAGTCTCGCACCCAATCTTGGGCCCGGCCCGCACGGCCGCGCAATGACTCAATTTGAGAGGATGTCTTGAAAGGCAGGTCCAGCCTGTTGGCGCCTGGCGTCCACTAGGCTGTCGTGCACACCTGCCCTCAGCGTACCGCCGGACTAGGATCAGGCGATTGAGGACAAAGCGACAACTATGGCCAGGAGGGCGATCGCGATCTCAGCGACTTTGAATGGCCAACGGTTCCAGAGGTACGGACACATGATCTTCCTCGGTGTAGGCGTTGTGCTAGGGTCACATGGCAAGGTCAATGCCGCAATTAGATCGACGGTAACACCGACATCGCCGCTGGCCGGGCCAGGAGTCCCCTGGGGATACCGTGTCACTCCATTACGCAGAGCGTGCGGCTTGCGCACGCTGGGAAGCCAGCGAGGGATTCCCCTTGTCCGCCGGCGCGGTGGCGCTTAACCTGCCGGCACTTCGGCCGCCCGATTGGTCGGATTGTTGTCACAGCACCGGAGTCGCCGACATGTTGATCGATCCTTCTGACGTCGCGATCTGCGTTTCCGATGATGGAGCGGACGGCACGCAGCGCGCCGCACCGACCTCGACACCCATCGTTCAGACCTCACTTTTCACGTTCCCCACCTTCCAAGCACTCGTCGACGGTCTTTCCGCCGAGAACCAGACGCACGTGTACACCCGGGGCCGCAATCCGACTGTCGAGGCTGTGGAGCGGAAGCTAGCTGCGCTGGAACGCGGCGAAGCCTGCAAGTGCTTCGGCTCAGGCATGGCTGCAATTAGCGGCGTGATGCTGGGACTGCTGCGCTCCGGCGATCACATCCTCTTCGTCAACCAGACCTACGGTCCGACCCTGCAACTGGCCGAGCGCCTTCGTCGTTTTGGCGTCGAGCACGACCTGCTGCTCGAGTTAGACGTCGAGTCGTTTCAACAAGCGTTGCGATCCAACACCCGGCTGGTGTGGCTGGAGAGCCCGGGCACCATGCTGTTCCGCGTCCTCGATATTGCTGCCTTGTCATCGATCGCCCGTGAGCGCGGCATCCTGACCTGCGTGGACAACAGCTGGGCGACGCCGCTTTGCCAGAAACCGCTCACGCTCGGCGCTGATCTCGTGGTACACAGCTGCACCAAGTACTTGGCCGGTCACAGCGACCTGGTCGCCGGTGCCGTGGTCTCGACGGCGGAGCGAATCGAGGAGATCTTCTTCGGTGCTTTCCTCCTGAACGGAGGGATCCTGGCGCCGTTCGACGCCTGGTTGCTGCTGCGCGGAATGCGGACCCTGCCAGCACGGCTACGCCAGCATGAGGCTGACGCCCTGCGCGTTGCGGAGTTCCTGAATGAGCACCCAGCCGTTCGTCGCGTCTACCACCCGGCCTTCTCAGCCAACCGCGATCTCGTCGACGTGCAACTGACCGGGTACAGCGGGCTGTTCAGCCTCGAACTGCAGCGTGACGACTACGCGAGCGTTGCCCGCTTCATCGACGGCCTGCAGCGCTTCCGGATCGGCGTCAGCTGGGGCGGCGTTGAGAGCCTCGTCATCTCTCCCAACCGCGCAGACAACATCACGGAACTCGATATGCGCGGTATTCCCCGAGGGCTGATTCGTCTGTCCGTCGGCCTCGAGGGTAGCGACCTGCTGATCGCCGACCTGGCTTCCGCGTTGACCGCAGTCCAGTGAAAAACGCCCGAGCCGACAAACCGCTAGCGGTTTGGGAGGCGATTCTTCCCATCGTCACGATGCTGGTGCTGTTCGCCGCCGGAGCTCTGTGGTTGAGGCTGAGCGGCGAACTGCTTATCGCCGTGCTTCTGGGTTCGGCGGCGGTGGCCGGCTGGGTGGCCGTACGTCACGGCCAGGGCTGGGACGACATCCAGCGCTCGACCGGGCAGAAGCTGGCCGATGTCCTGCCAGCACTACTGATCCTGCTGGCAATCGGCATGCTGATCGCGACGTGGGTTCTTTCGGGTACGATCCCCTTTCTGGTCTACTGGGGCGTGCAGCTGGTTAGCCCTCGCTATCTCGTACTCACCGCGTTCCTCGCCACAGCGATCATGTCGTCGTTCACCGGTACGTCCTGGGGATCCGCGGGAACGATTGGGGTCGCGCTGATGGGGACGGCCGCGGCGCTCGACGCTCCGCTCGCCGCCACAGCGGGAGCGGTCGTATCGGGGGCTTACTTCGGCGACAAGCTCTCGCCGCTATCGGATTCCACGAACATCTGCGCCATCGGCGCCAACGCCCCGCTGTTCGTGCACATCCGGCACATGCTCTACACGGCGCTCCCGTCTTTCGCACTCGGGCTGATCCTCTACACGCTGGCGGCGCGCTTGGCCCCCGTGCCGTCCGCCGGGATGCCCGAAAGTGCTCGTCTGTTGCTGGCGGACCTCTCGACGGTTTTCTCGCTACACTGGGTGGCGCTGCTGCCCCCCGCCATCGTCATCTGGGGCATCGTCCGCCGGATGCCGCCAGCGCTGGCGATCACTCTGTCGTCGTTAGTTGCGGCGATGCTCGGCGTCGGCGTCCAGGGGTTCGGCATTCAGGAGGCGCTGGTATCGGCCATCGGTGGTTTCCGGACGGAGATGGTCGGCGCGGTAGGGGCCGACCCGGGCGCGCTGAGCGGCGCGTTCGTCACGTTGGTGGAACGTGGGGGGCTGTACGGCATGGCCAACACGCTGATCGTCGTGATCGCGGCGTTTCTGCTGGCTGGCGCGATGGACGTTTCGGGCGCATTGCATTTGTTGATCGAGAAGATGCTGGCCGCCGTTCGTTCGGTTTTCGGCCTCATCAGCGCGACGATGGCGGCCGGCGGGACGATGATCGCGCTGACCAGCCACGGCGGTGTGACGGCGCTGGTGATCGGAGGCCTCTTTCAGGAGGCGTACGAGGAGAGGGAGCTGGCGCCGGAGAATCTGTCGCGCTCGTTGGAGGATTCAGTCACGATCACGGAGCCGCTGATGCCGTGGACGGTGTCGGCGGTGTTCATGGCGACGACGCTGGGTGTGCCGACTGTACAGTATGCGCCGTGGGCGATTTTTTGTTATGGTGGGCCGGTGTTTTCGCTACTGCTGGCGGCGGGGTTCAAGCGGACGGGGTTCGGGCTGAGGCGGATTGCGAAGACGATCAGGTAGATTAGGATGAAGATGAAGATGAAGATGGCGATGGCAATGGCCAGGAACATTCGGGTGAAGACGGAAGTGAAGAAGTGGATGAGGCTGGCGACGGTTCTGATGGCCGGGTGCCACATGTTGGTGGGCGCGGCCGCTTTGGCCCAAGAAGCTGGGAAGGTGGACGAGCGCGTAGTTGACCTCGGTCGTCGGGCGATCGGCCTGGCACAAAGCGGTGACGCCGCCAAGCTCTGGGAACGTTTCGACGCGACGATGCGCCAGGCGATTGGGAGCGAAGAAGCGTTGAAGGGGGTGCTGGCCAGCATCGGCTCGCAGCTTGGCCAGCCCGGCCAGCGACTGTCTGAGCGGATCGAGGAGGTTCAAGGCCAGCGGGTCTACGTGGCGCTCTTTGAGTACGAGACGGTGGACGCCCCGGTGGTCGCCACCGTTGCGTTCACGGCGGAAGACCGGATCTCAGGGCTGTGGCTCCGACCGCAGCCGACGCCGGCGCCCACCGAGCACCTCGACTACGCGACTCGCACGCCGCTGCGGCTTCCCTTCGACGGGGAATGGTACGTCTTTTGGGGTGGCCGCACGCCACAACAAAACTACCATGTGATCAGCGCCGACCAGCGATTCGCCTACGATTTCGTGATCAGGCGCAACGGGCGATCCTATCGAGGCGACGGGTCCAGCAACAGCGATTACTACTGCTTCGGTGAACCGATACGGGCGCCCGGCCCGGGCATTGTGGTCAAGGTCGTGAGAGGCGTACAAGATAATGAGCCGGGTGTAATGAACCCGGCTCAGCCATCCGGCAACACGGTGGTGGTCGATCACGGAGAAGGCGAGTATTCGGTTCTGGCCCATTTCCAGAACGGCAGCCTGACCGTTCAAGAGAGCGACACGGTCGCGGCGGGCCAGCAGCTAGGACTGTGCGGCAACTCGGGGAACAGTTCGGAACCGCATCTCCACTATCACCTGCAAGACGGGCCAATGATCTTGGCAGGAGCCGGTTTGCCGGCCTTCTTCGTCGATTACCTGGTGGACGGGACGGCCGTCGAACGCGGTGAGCCGACGCGCGGCCAATACGTCCAAAACCACTAGCCGATCATGTTCTCTCGATCTCGTCGCGTTCACACGCTCGTCTCGCTGGGCCTCGCACTCGGGTTGCTCTTCAGCTGCACGTCTGGACCGCCCGATAATGAGGATTCAGCCGCAGAAGTGCGCAAGGCGTTCCTCCATGCCTGGAACGGTTACAAGCGCTACGCTTGGGGTTACGACCAGCTGCTGCCCCTCAGCAACGGTGCCCGCAACTGGCACGCTGCCTCCCTGCTGATGACTCCACTGGACGCCTTCGACACGATGTTGCTAATGGGCCTCGAGGTCGAAGCTGCCGAAGCTAAAGCGTTGATACTCGAGCGGCTTTCTTTTGATCGCGACTTCTCGGTTCAAGTCTTCGAAGTGACGATCCGGCTGTTGGGCGGCCTGATCACCGCTTACCAGATGGACGGCGACCCACTCTTCCGCACTCTGGCCATCGACCTCGCCAACCGGCTGCTCCCGGCGTTCGATACGCCTACCGGGATGCCCTATCGCTACGTACACCTGCGCACAGGAGCGGTGAGCGATTCGTTGAACAACCCCGCCGAGATCGCCACACTGATGCTGGAGTTTGGGACGCTCTCCAAGCTGGTCGGCGAGCCGCGTTACTATGAGACCGCCAAGCGCGCCGTCGAGGCTCTATTCGAGCGACGTTCGGCGATCGGGCTAGTCGGCACGACCATCGATGTGGAAACCGGCGAATGGCACGATCGCGATAGTCATATGACCGGCCGCATCGATTCGTATTACGAGTATCTCCTCAAGTCCTGGCTGCTGTTCGACGATCCCGACTTCCAACGCATGTGGGAGGAAAGCATCGCCGCCGCCAACCGCTACCTGCCCGACGAGCGTCCGACTGGTTACTGGTACGGCCACGTCGATATGGATACAGGTGAGCGGACCGCCACACGCTTTGGTGCCCTCGACGCCTTCCTACCTGCCGTGCTCGCCCTCGCCGGTGACACGGCACGCGCTGGCCGGCTGATGGACTCGGTGTTTCGCATGTGGACGGACTTCGGGATCGAGCCGGAACAGCTCGACTATGTGACTATGGAGCCAGTCTCACCTGGCTACGCGCTGCGGCCGGAAGCAATCGAATCGGCCTATTATCTACTTCGCGCTACCGGAAACGAGCGTTACCGCGAGATGGGTCGCGTGATGGTCGACAGCCTCCTCCACTACACGCGTACCGAGAGCGGGTTCGCGGCCCTCTCCAGCGTCCTGACGAATGAACAGGTCGACGAAATGGAGAGCTTCTTTCTGGCGGAAACGCTGAAATACGCCTATTTGCTGTTCGCGCCGCCAGAAACGCTCGACTTCGACGCCGTCATCTTCAACACCGAGGCGCATCCGATTCGGCGGTCCTGGGACTGACACGGCTTGCAGGCGCGAGTGCAAACTCAACAGGCGGAGCGCGCTTCTTTGCCGCTACGATTTGGTGTGACCGATCAGCACCGGCACCGGTGACGCCCGGACGATCTTGTCGGCGACGCTACCCAGGACGATCCGGGCCAGGCGCGTGTGCCGGCGCGTCCCCAGAGCAACCAGGTCGCACTCGAGCTCGGTAATCGCATCGAGTATACCGTGGGCCGGGTGGTAGGCCCGCGCCACATGCGTCTGTACCTTTACACCCTGCGCGATCTTCGCCGCGACACCATCCAGGAATTCTCCCGCCTCCTTCTCACGCCGCTCGGTGGTCTCTCGATCGATGAGAGCGGCATGCGGGATATAAGGTGACGTAAGTCCGGCCGGCATGGACGCGACCCGTAAGAGCGTCAGACGCGAATCGAACAAGCCGGCAAGCTGCACGGCTTGTTCCGTCGCGGCGGCAGCCGCCTCCGAACCATCGCTGGCCACCAGAACATGCTTGAAGCGTGGGTCCTTCGGTCCTACAGCGTCCTCCGCCGGACGAACGAGGAGCACGGGCAGCTGGACGTGGTGAACGACCTCGTCCGCAACACTTCCCAGCCAAGCTCGCTCCAACCCAGCCCTTCCGTGCGTCGCCATGATGAGGAGGTCGGCGTTCGATTTCGCCCGCTCGATCAGCTGGTGAGCAACGTCACCCTCCAACTTCTCCGCGACCACGTCCCGCCCTTGCTGGCCGAGTCGCTCAATGAGGTCGTTGAGATAGTCGATCTCTTTGTTGCGGTACTGATCCTCCCACTGGCCCATTAGCAGGGTCGGCGCGATATCCGCGCCCAAACGCGCCAGCGGTGTGTGAACCAGTACGACATGCAGTCGGGCGCCTGCGCGCCCGGCGATTGCGCTCGCGTATGGGATGGCTTGCTCAGAAAACTTCGAGCCATCGACCGGGACCACGATATTGCCGTACATAGCGCAGCCTCCATAGAAGGAGAAGCGATCTTGCTGACCGTCTTCCTTGCCAGCTATCGACAAGATGTTTTGTGGGGACGCACGTGACATCGTATACGCTAGGGACAGCGGGCCAGACATCGCAATGGCCGGGCGAGAAGAGCGATTGAGCCGCGGCATCGCGTTTGCCCTACCCGCACCCTTGCAGCATTATCATCCGTGACACCGGCTTCCGGTCACGCGAATCGCCCCATCGAGCAGTTCCCTAGCTGAGGAAGGGATGTCTCGTCCTAGGCGGCTGATTGTTGAGATCCATCGCCGCTCGCTCTGGCAGGTGCTTGGCCTCTACCTCGCCGGCGGCTGGGTCGGCTACGAGATCATTCAGAGCCTTACGGAAGGGCTCGGCCTTGCCGTTTGGCTTCCGGCTTTGGCGGTCGTCCTCTTCATCATCTTCCTCCCCGTCGTCCTCGCCACAGCCTTCGTCCAAGAGGGTGTCGGCAGCCAGATCCCCAAGCGCCGGCTCTGGCTAGTTCTCGGCATCTACCTGCTGAGCGCCTGGCTAGGTTATCAGGTGATCGCGGCCTTGAGCACGAACCTCGACTTCCCCGGGTGGTTCCCGGGTCTCGCAGGCGTTCTGTTCATCGTTTTCATCCCCTTCGTGTTCTGGAGTGTATTCGTGCGCGAGGAGTGGCCGAGCGGCAAAGGTTTTCCACGCACGGCCCGCGAGTCTGCCCAAAAAGCCAGAATGGTGCCGTTGACGGACACCGACGGCGGTGTCGCGCGCCAGTATCTCACCTGGCGAAACGTCATGCTGGGCGGCGTACTGCTGTTCGCCGTCTGGGGAATCGTCGCAGCAAGCTGGGTCTTCGTCGGATTTCCCGGATTCGTCATCAGAGCCGAAGCCGCCGATTTCTTCAATGCTCAGGACCGGGTCGTCGTAGCGGAGTTCGAAAACTTGACCGATCAGGCCGCACTAGCCCTCGCCGTGCGCGAAGCGATCATCACGGACCTGGATCAGTCCGAGTACATCCGCGTCGTCGATCGCAAGCAGCTCTCCGAGGTCTTGGCGCTAATGCGACTCGAGTCAGACATCCATATTGATGACGACCTCGCTCTCGAAGTGGCCCGACGCGCGGGGCACCCCGCCGTGGTAGCCGGAGGCGTGTCGCCGCTAGGTGCAGGTTACCAACTGACGGTGCGAATCATCGAGGCCAGCACGGGCGCGGTCGCGGTGCGGTTGCGCGAGACGGCGGAGAACGATGCCACAGTGCTGGGCGCCGTCGAGCGACTGGCCCGGCTCGTCCGACGGCATCTTGGCGAATCGCTCGTTAGTCTACGACGGGCGCAGCCACTACCAAGCGTCACCACCGGATCCCTCGAAGCTCTGCAACTGTTCGCTAGAGGACGCGACACCGCGCTGGCAGGCGATCAGCTTGCGGCAATCCCGCTGGTCAACGAGGCTGTGGCTCTCGATTCGGGCTTCGCAGCGGCGCATCGGGCGTTGGGCATTTGGCACAGCCAACTTGGTGACCCGGTGACCGCTCAGATCCACATCGACAGGGCGCATCGCCACGGCCAGCGCCTCGTCCCGCGTGAGCGCTACATGACCGCCGCGCTATTTCATGCATTTCGTGGCCGGGTCGATTCTGCGGCTCACTACTACGGTCGCGCCGCCGAACGCTACCCTGACCTCACCGCCGCCATCAACAACCTGGGGGACGCCTACGAGCGCATGGGCCGCTACGAGGAGGCGCGAAACCTCTATCGTCGCGCGTTCGAACAGGACGAGTCCGCAGTTAACCTCTTCAACCTGGCGAGCGCGGAGCGCACGCTCGGTCACCACGTTGCGGCTGATTCGGCCGTGGAACGTCTGCAGCAGGCATTCCCGAATACCTGGATCACTTGGTCCGCCCAGACGATGAACCCGTATTACGCTGGCGACTACGCTCGTGTGCAAGAAATCGCCCGCAACATGGCCGATAGTCCCTGGCCGTTTCCCAGAGCCTATGGCCGCTGGCTACTGGCCTCCATCGCCGGTATGGAAGGAAGACTTCAAGCGGCGCTCGCCTTGGCTGACAGCGCAATCGATTTCGCGCGGGAGTACGGATCGCGGCCGTTCCCCTACGAAGTTCTGCGGGTCGCCGTATATACCGCACTGGCTGCCGGGGAGCTCGAGGGTTCACGAGCGTTGCTGGCGAAAGTCGGACTGCCAGAAGCCCTCGGTAGCGCGCCGATCTCCGATTTCTGGGTGCTGGGGTATCTCGCGAATGGGCACGCTGTTCTGGGTGAAGTTGTGGAGGCTCGGCGCCTCTTAGCGCGAATGGACTCGCTGGCGGAGGCTCACGATCTTCAGCCACCGGGAATCGGCGACCAAGCACACGCGGTGATCGCTTTGCAGGAAAATCGACCCGAGGAAAGTTTAGAGCGCCTGCGGCGTGCCCGGACGATGGAATATGGACTCGTTCACCATCCGAGCCGCTTGTTTCTCGGAGATACTTACGCCGCTCTCGGCCAACTCGAGTTAGCCGCCGCAAATTACGACTCGTTAGCCAGCACCTACCGGCTCGACTTCAGGGATCAGGGGACCTACGGCCCACTGCGACCGCTGGCCCATGAGCGGGCCGGGAACGCTTACATCGCCCTCGGTGATACGGCTGCGGCGCTCAAGCATCTGTTAGCGTTCGTGGACTTGTGGAATGACGCCGACGCCGAGCTTCAACCGCGGGTCGAGGCCGCACGCCAAAAGATCGCCGCCTTGTCCACTGACCGCTGAAGCGGCGCGCGAATGGGACCGGCCCGCCCCGTCAAGATTCTTATTGAGGAGTAGACGCGATGAGCAACAATAACTCGCCCGGTTGGCCGAACGGCGCTCCGCAAGTGGGTGCACGCGCGGAGCGAACGCGGCGGGTGAGCCACGCAGACATCCGTCACTTCACCGACATTAGCGGCGACCGCAATCCGCTGCACTACGACGAGGCTGTTGCCGGTGCCTCCCGCTTCGGCGAAATCATCGTACAGGGCGGCGTGACCAGCGCGATCCTCAATGCGGTGGTGGCGGAGGAACTCCCAGGCCCCGGCACGGTGTTCCTGCATGTCGACTGGAGCTTTAAGGCCCCGGTGCGCCCGGGTGACGCCATCACCGGTGCGGTGGAGGTTCTGGAAGTTCGCGAGGACAAACCGATAACGAAGCTGAGGACAACTGTCACGCGAGAAGACGGCGTGATCGCGCTCGAGGGTATCGCACTCTGCTACACCGTGCCGGTTTGACAGGGGTTTTGGGGCCGACACGCAGACAGATTCACCGGAGGAGTTCCGTGCACAGAATAACCGCTACGCTTTCACTTGCTGCCACACTCGCCGCCGCGAACACGCTCGCGGCGCAAGGCTACCCCGAAGAGCGGGTCGTCCGCATCGACGCGCGTCCCGATTCGGTTCACGTTCGCGTCGGCGAACGCGTTCCGGTGCGTTTCGTACCGCTGGACTCTACCGGTGCGGCTGTCGATGATGTGGTCATGAGAGTCTCCATGCGCGGTGCCGGTGCCTGGTTCGATTCCACAAGTTCCGAAGTCCTCGGTCTCGCCCCGGGCGAAGAAGTGCTTCGCGCTCGCGTACGCCGGGCGCGTCGTGACGGCCCCGGCTTCAACGACATCTTCGCAGCCATCGAAGTCCGCGTGCTTCCCGGTGCGGCTGACCGTCTCGTCCTCCAACCACCCTCGGCGCCGGTGCTCAGCGGGTCCAGCGTCACGTTGGTCGCCTCGGCATATTCCGGCGAATACGCCATCAGCGAACCAGATATACGATGGTCATCGGCTGATCCAACGGTGCTGAAGGTCACGCCCGGCGGCTTTGGCCGTGCGCTGAGGCCAGGTCAAGCCCGAGTTACGGCCACGTCCGAAGAGGTGAGTGAATCACTAGTCATACGGGTCGTAGGCAACCCTGTGCGCGAGCTTAGTATCACGCCTGCAGAAACCGTAACCCGGGTTGGCGATGTCGTGGAGCTGACGGCTGTCGCGCTGAACGGAGCAGGTGGTAGGGTCGAGAACGCCACAGTCGACTGGACCGTTCTCGCCGGACCCAGTACTGGGCGTGACGACGCGTATCTGGATGCTGAAGGCGCGTTCGTCGCCTACCAGCCCGGCGTCTTCCGCGTCCTCGCCTTGGTCGGCGGGATCTCGGCGGTGGCGGAGATCCATGCGATACCGCGAACGCGCCGCAGTGAGGTGCGCTTGATCGCTCATGGAGTCGTGCCGACCGGGCAATCGACGACCGACCTTTGGGTCTTCGAGGGTCGAGACGGGCGCGACTACGTCTACACGGGCACGTACTCCGGCAACCTTCTGTACGTGTGGGACGTGACCGAAGCGGCAAACCCAATCATCACAGACTCGCTGGAGTTCGATGGCCGACGCGTCAACGATGTGAAGATCAACGCCGATGAGAGTCTTGCCGTCGTCACCAGCGAAAACGCGTCGAACCGGCGCAACGGCATCACGGTTCTAGACATCAGCGTTCCCGCACACCCGCAGCGCTTGACCCACTTTACTGAGAACCTGACCGGCGGTGTGCACAACACCTGGATCGCGGGCGACCTCGTGTATGCGGTGCATTACGGCACGATGGATCTTCACATCATCGACATCGCGAATCCCGGCAACCCTCGCCAGGTGGGCCGTTGGGGCCTGCCCCATGACAACAAGTGGCTCCACGACGTCACCATCGCGGACGGCCTGGCGTACTTAAGCTACTGGGATGATGGTTTGGTCGTGCTGGACATCGGTGCAGGCATCGCCGGTGGCACACCGACGCAACCGGCGCTGGTCTCGCAGCACAAGTACAAGTACCAACTCAGCAACGACGGCGAGTGGTACGGCAATACGCACCATGCAGTGCGATACGGCAAGTATGTTTTTGTCGGTGACGAGATCTTTGGCTGCGCTGAGTGCGTCAACGGTCCGCGCGGATACATCCATGTGCTAGACGTGACAGACATCGCCAACCCGCGCGAGGTAGCGAACTACCGC
The DNA here is from genome assembly GCA_041617795.1 of Gemmatimonadota bacterium. Lineage (GTDB taxonomy): Bacteria > Gemmatimonadota > Gemmatimonadetes > Palauibacterales > KS3-K002 > JBFJOD01. The sequence continues at coordinate 15,764 of JBFJOD010000017.1, forward strand.
GTCCCCGAAGCCGGGGTACACAACATGTGGGCGGAGGACGATAAGCTGTACATCGGCTATTACCAGGCCGGGCTCCGCGTGCTCGACATCAGCGGCGAACTGCGCGGCGATCTTTACCGCCAAGGACGCGAGATCGGCTGGTACATGACCGAGGACTCGCGCGGCACCGACCCCAACGCGACCTTCACTTGGGGCGCCCAGCCTTATAAAGGCAAGATCTTTGCCTCGGATGGCAGCTCCGGCCTCTGGATCTTCGAGCTGATCGAGCGCGGGCCGACGCTCGTGCCGTAGCCCGCGCGGCTGGCCAAACACGGGCACCGGGCCGGCGCGGCGGTTGACCCAAGCCCAGAGCTGTATCGATCAACGCTCGTAGACCCGCGCGGCGCCCGAGAAGCCTGTGACCTCATCCGCGAGTTTGCCTGGCACCATCTCCACGCGGATCTTGCCGGACTCGAACATCTCGACCAAGAAGGTTCCCAGCACGTCCGACACGACGTGGCCGCTGTACAGCGTTCTGAACACACGGCGGCGGACCTCGTACTTCACCAGCCCTTCGGCGAGACCGACGTTCTCGGGCCGCGGCGCATTGCCCTCCACCCAATAGACCGAGGCCTCACGATCGGTGTCGGTGATGGTCGAGCCATCCGCGATGGCGACCTTGGTGCCATCAATGAAGTCGTAGACGATCGCAAGCTGATCGAGCAGAGTACCCCAGCCCTCCGTCCCCTCGAGGAACCAGTTGCCGATGATCTTGCCCGGGATGTCGAAGTCGACCTTGCCGGCACGCGGCTCGTCCTGGCGGATCGTTACGGCGCGCAACTGGCTGAGCACCGGCTCGTCGAAATAGTCGTAATAGTAGCCCGCCTTCAGCCAGGGGTAGGGATAGCGGCTCGGGTTGATGAACTGGAGCTCTAGTTCGTCGTCGCCGACGTAGAAGTCGAACCCACCTCGTGAGCCCGCCCACGCCACCACCTCGCCGGCGCTAACCGGGATGTTTACATTTTTGGATACCCCTTTTTCCAACGTGCCTGCCGCACCCCAAACGTACGGCGAGAAGTCGGACAGGTGCCCGTAGTTGGTGACGATCGTGGTGCTGTAGCGGATCCGCATCGTCAGGTCGTACCCGTATGTGGGAACGCTGTCATCGATTATCAGGGTCTCGATCCAACCGTCCGCCGGCGCGTACACCGGAATGGTCGGCTCCTGTTCCGGTGCGACGAAAGCGCCGTGGTCCTCGGGCAGCACGTTGAGGTTGCCGAGACCGATGAAGCCGGCAATACGGTCGAGGTCGACGGGCAACAGCGAAAAGGTGATGCGGCCCTCAGGGAAAGGCGGCCGGACCGTCGCCGCGCTCACACTGACCAAGCCGTTGATGGCCGCGGTGATGACCGTGGCTCCCGGCCAGATCCCGGTCACGACACCGTCCTCCGACACCTCTGCGATCGCCGCATCCGCGCTGCTCCACGAGATGACGAGATCGCTGCAATTGCTCTGCGATACCGTCGCCGTCAGCGCTATCGTCGCGCCCATCGCGACGGTGAATTCCGTCGGCGTGACGGCCAGGCCGAAGATCTGGCAGGGCGCTAGGACGGTAATCTGAGACTGATCCGACCTGCTTTCGTAAGAGGCTGTGATCGTCGTCTGACCGGGACCGGTCGCAGCGACGAGACCGCCTTGCGAGACGATGGCCGCGGCCTCGTTGCTGGTCGACCAAAAGACCCCAGGCCGGCTGACCACACGACCCGCCGCGTCTCTCAGGGTTGCCGTGAGTTGACGCGTTTCCCCTAACTCCAGCGTTGCCGTGTCCGGTGCGATATCGACCGATACAACTGCCGAATCGGGCTCGGTCGAATCGCCGCCACACGCGGACGCCACAGCCAGCAGGGCAAACAGTGCCATGCCGCTCAGACACCTTCCGCGCGAGATCATCGGGCTCCTCCACGGACCACGGTTGTCGGACGAATCGGTTGCTCGCCAATACTCCGCGAAGCACGTGCACACACGGGCATCACGCCTTAGCAGAGCACCGAATGCCGTGTTATCGAATGATCCCGTCTCGTGGCCTGACGGTCTGGCGGGCAGTGGCTGTGGCTTGCCACGTGCCAGGGCGGGCCAGGTCGGCCATCGGCGGGCTAAAGCCCGATGGTCCAGTCCTGGTGAGGGTTGGGGCAGACTAGAGGACTATTCCTATTGTAGTACTTAGTAGAGACGCCGGTCAAATCACGGCATCTCTCTCAGTGCCTCAGGGCCCGCTGGGCGTCAGTCGACGCCAGCGGGCGTGTGACCGCGATACATCACCTTGCCGCCGAGAATCGTATACACAACCTTCGCGGTTGGGATCTCGGTTTCCGGGATCGTCAGGATGTCCTTGGAAAGCACCGTGATGTCCGCCAGCTTGCCCGGCGTCAGCGTCCCCTTGATCTCCTCCTCGAACGCCGCATAAGCCGCCTTGCTGGTGTAAGTCTGCAGCGCCTCCATCCGGCCCAGGCGCTGCTCGGGGAAGAACGCGTTTCCGTTCTTCATCATGCGCGACACGGTGGCGTAGTAACTGGCGATGGGATCCACATCCTCGACCGGCGCGTCGGTGCCGTTGGCGATGACCGCGCCTGAGTCCCACAGCGAGCGCCAGACGTACGCACCCTCGCGAGCCCGCTTGTCACCTAAGCGCGCCGCCACCCACGGGCCATCCGATGTGGCGTGGATCCCCTGCATCGAGGCGATCACACCCAGCCCGGCGAAGCGCGGGATATCGTCGGGGTGTAGGTGCTGGGCATGCTCGATGCGCCAGCGTGCGTCAGACTCGGCCGGGTTCGCCTCGTACGCGGCCTGGTAGACGTCCAGCACCTCGCGGTTGGCACGATCGCCGATGGCGTGGACGCAAAGCTGGTAGTCGTGCTCAATCGCCAACCGGGCGGTTTCGTTCAGCGCGTCGATAGGGCTGGTGTTCAACCCGGCGCTCGAGGGCAGGTCCGTGTAAGGCTCCAGCAGCCAAGCGCCATGCGACCCCAGCGCTCCGTCCACCGAGACCTTGATCGCCCGCACCGTCAGGCGATGATCGCCGTAATTCACCAGGCGGTACTTGGGCAACAGCGCGGCCAGCCGCTGGTTGGGCTGGCGGATCATGACGTAGAGCCGGACGCCCAGCTTCCCCTCCTCCGCCAGCTGCTTGTAGAGGTCGACCGTCTCGAATCCAACGCCCGCATCGTGGAAGCTGGTGATGCCTTTAGACAGCGCCTCTTCGGCAGCCAGCTCGGCTTGCCGGCGCGGGTCCGGCGGCGTCGCGTTCCGCGCCGCGACCGACAGCAGCCCCTGCGCCGTCTCACGGAAGGCGCCGATCGGTTCGCCGGCCGCGTCACGCACGATCTCGCCGCCGGCGGGATTTGCCGTCGCCCCGGTGATTCCGGCCATTTCCATCGCTTTGGCGTTGGCGAACGCCGCGTGCCCGCTGGCATGCCGCAGGATCACCGGGTGATCCGGTGACACCGCGCTAAGCGACTGGTGAGTGGGCAGACCCTCCACGTTGCCGGGCGGCGGCCTGTCCCATTTTTCCTGATGCCAGCCGCGCCCGCGAATCAGCGTGCCCGGCGGAGCCTGTTTTGCGGCGTCGGCGACCATGGCGACGATCTCATCCCAGTTGGCCACGTTCATCAGGTCGAGCTGCATCTTGGCGTCGCCAACGCCCAAGAAATGCCCATGGCTCTCGATGAAGCCCGGGATGGCCAGTCGTCCCTCGAGATCGATCACCTCGGTTTCGTCAACGATGTAGCGGGCGATCTCGTCATCGCTGCCGACGGCGAGAATCCTGTCGCCGAGGATGGCGATCGCTTGCCCGTCCGGAACGGCATCATCGACGGTCACGACCTTGCCATTTCTGAGGACGAGGTCAGCGACAACCTCCTGGCCACCCGCACAACTCACCATCACGGCGAGTGCGGCGGGTAGAATAAAGCCGACCAGTGCTACTTTTCGCAGCTTGATCGGCAGTCTGATCTTGTGCATAGCGCCTCCGAGTGTGTCCGTCATCATTCGGCTTCTTCAGGTTCCTGGGCGCATCACGCGCTCTCCAGTTGCAAACTTAGGGTCTGAACCACGGCGTCAACACCGAGTCCCGGAAGAAGGCGACGAGCATGTTCGCCACCTTCTTGATCGCCGGGATGCCGGGATGCTCATGACATGGATCATACATTTCGCTCGGATCCCACGTCAGACCGTCGCTTCGCGGGTTACCGTTGTCAGCCCACGGGTAGGGACCCCAGGCGAGCCAAGGCGAAGCGGCGAGCGAGAGATCGCCGGCAATCGGATCTTCCGGCCCGCCGTCCAATTGCCGAATCTGCGCCTCGATTAGCCACTTCACCGCATAGCCGCTCTCGTAGGCGTAGGGCTCTGGGTTCTTCGGTCCGGCGCAGGGCGGCGCCCAGATACGGCTGGATGAGCTGCCACCACCTAGAGTTGCTGAACCGGATTGGACATTAGACTCACCAGCGGCGACGTCAGTGTGAAGTCTCGCAACCTCACGATCTTGGAGTACGGTAGGAGAAAGGGGGTCCTCGCAAGCTACGATGAGACCCAACAAACACAGACCGGCCCCAAGACAGAGTACTGCGTACCGAATCGTCGTACCTCCAGCCGCCAAGTCGACAACGCGTGATTGTGGATCGATCTTGAGTTCCGCTGAGAGTGTGGCTTCAACGCAGTGCGCATAAGCGGGGCGGGTCCGCGATGAGTTGACACTACTAAGTGCTTACTGGGAAGCGTGAAAGTTGCGAGTTTAGGCAAGTATAGCGACAAACTCGCAGAGTCGCCACCCAACCGCGGCGATTGGCATGGTCGCTAGGTGGAGGCAGCTTTTACTTGCCGCAGCATTAAGTCCGGCCGGGCTCAGGAACCCGCATCGGTTCTTTACCGCCTCACCACCGGCAACCTGATCTTTGAAGGGTACCGCGTTGAGTGATGTACCGTGTTATGTGCCACCACGCCCTCCGTCTCGTCGTAGTTGTTACCGCCCGTATTCAGGTTGCGGGTGAACCTCGGGAAGTTGCTGCTTGACACTTCGATCCTGATGCGGTGGCCGGCCGCGAAGTAATTGCTGGTCGACATCGGACTGACCTGAAGCTCGTACACCTTTCCCTCTTCCATGAAGACCTGCTTGTCGTAGCCTTCCCGGTAGCGCGCTCGCTGGATCGTCTCATCCAAGTTGTAAGCCGTCCCGTCTGGATACACATCGATCAGCTTCACCGTAAAGTCGGTGTCCCTGGCATCTGAGGAGACGTAAAGTGTGATATCGATCGTTCCACTCACCTCGATCCCCTCTTCCAGAGGCCCCGAGGTATAGACGAGGATGTCGGACCGCTCTTCGTTACCTCTCTGATCGAAAGCGCCGGCGCGGATGGCGCCGCCGGTGCAGCATACGTTTCCGCCCAGGGAAGGTACGGGATTCAGCGGATCGTAGGTGAAGGAATCGGCGCCGTCCGCAGATGTAAGCGCTTTGGGCGTGAGCCGGCCATCGCCGTTGAGGCTGTTGGCCGCGCCGTCGCTCTCGAGGTAGTACGTCACCCGCTCCGCGCCCTCCGGGGGCCAGCTCGCTGCAGTCTGCCACTTGTTCGAACCCATCGTGTAGTAGCGAACCTTAGGCAGCGTATCGGTGATGCCGTTCGCTTCGCCTTTCAACCAGTAATCGAACCAGCCATAGACCAGCGCGTCGTAGTCGAGGCGAGCATCACCAACGTTGCGCTCACCGACAAGAGTCTGCTCAGAGGCACGAGTGTAAGCGCAGTGCGTCACCGGCGCGATTACTGCGAACTGGTTCGCGGCGACCTCCGGATCCGCAGCGTGGTGCGTCACGTGATTGAAGAGCGCCAGGTTGGGACCGACGGAGACGTCGTACCACGACATAAACCAGAGACTGGGGACGCCGAACGGCTCATCGTCGTGATGGAGACCGCCCTTGTACCAGGCCGGGTCGTTGGGTGTCCGCTGGATCATGCGACCGCCCGTGGCCACCGGCGCCGAATCCGCGAAGATTCCCTTCGGCCCTTCCACGTTTCGCATGATGTCCTCGACCGGCAGATGCCAGAGGGCTTCGGTCCAGTCGACCCTTGGCATCTCTGGCGCCAGATCGAAGTAGCGCGACAGCCGCACCATGTCCTCACGCGAGATGTCGCTGGGGAAAGTCGGCCGCTGCGTGTTTTGGACGCCGTACAGCCAGACGATGAACAACATCTGCTCGGCGCCGCCGCGATACCAGTTGCCCTGCTCGTAGAACCCGCCGACGCGGCCGACCCCGGCACCGAATCCCTGCGGCACCATGGCGGCATGGGCGGGGTGGTCCAGTGCCGCCAGCCCCATCTGCCACTCGGCGGTCGAGGAACACCCCAGTGTCCCGACCTTGCCGTTGGACCAGGGCTGCTCGGCGATCCAGGTCAGGGCATCGTAGCCGTCGGACTTCGGCGGCCCCAGGATATCCCACTCGCCTTCAGAGAAGTAGCGTCCCCGCTCGTTCTGAACGATATAGACGTAACCGCGCTCCACGGCTTCCCGTGGTGCGCGTAGACGACGGGACTGGAACTGGCCGTCACGCCAGAGATTGAAGTTATAGGGCGTCCGCACGAAGATCGTCGGCGCTGGTTCCCCGCCCTTCGGTCGATAGATGTCGGTGGCGAGCCGTACACCATCGCGCATCGGCATCATGACCTTCTGCTCAATGATCGCGATGTCTTCAAGGGCCTCGAGCGCTTCTTGGGCGTTCGCGGCATAGACCGTTGTCAAAACCGTGACTCCGGCTAGAACGAGACGACCAATGAAGCTTCTCATCGCGCTCTCCCAATCACTCTGGACTCGGACATACGATGCCACACATGCGTGGTGGCACCACTCATCAGCTAATAATGATACTGAGGTTGGGGATCGATTAAGCTACGGTCTGACGGTCAGGCAGTCCAGTTGGCCGTAATCCCAGTGGTGAGCATTTCGAGCACCGTTCCGCCTCGGCAAGGTCACGCCGGTCGCTACTGAGAAATCGCGCTTACAGGATCGAGCTCTGCTGCTCGGCGGGCCGGATAAATCCCGAATCCAAATCCCACGACCAAAGAGAATAGGAACCCGATCATGGCACCGAGCGGCGATATGGGGATGCTCCAGTCGCGGCCGAATACGCCAGCGATAGCCTCGGCGCTGAGGCAGAGGCCCGAGCCCGCCAAGATGCCGATGACGCCGCCCATGGCTGCGAGTGTCAGCGACTCGGCCAGGAACTCGCGTCGGATGTCTGTGTCATCCGCGCCGACGGACTTGCGGATACCAATCTCACGCACGCGCTCGCGCACAGAGACCTGCAAGATGCTGAAAAGGCCGATACCGCCGATCAGCAAAGAGATGACGGCGATGGCTCCGAGCACGATGTTCCAACCCAGTAGAATCCCATCGACCATCACCATCTCTTCACCGTATTCGGCGGCGTTGTTTTCGATCTCGAAGTCGCGCACACCGCGATGCAGTTGCAGCAACTTGGACTCTGCATCGCTGAGCGCGGGTCCGACAGCAGCATACGAGGGAGCCTTAAGTACGATAACCTGCACGTCCCTGCTACCCGTGAACCGTGTCTGATAGGTGCTCACCGGGATGTAGATGCGCCGTTCCAGATACTCGAGGCTCGCCGGGATCAGGGTAAATCGCGGGGCCCGCACGACGCCCACGGCCTGGAAGCGCTCGCCGCGCAGCCTGAACTCACGCCCGACCGGGTCAGCGTCGCCGAACAGCTCTTGTGCTGCCCGGTCACCGAGCACGGCGACCGGCGCACGCTGTGACACATCGAGGTCGGTCAGGGAGCGGCCAGCGACGACACTCATCTGGCGCATCTCGATATACATGGGCCCCGTCCCGACGACCGGGTAGCGCCGTGGCTCGAGAGTCGCCTGTCCGATCATCTCCCCAAAAAGCCCGTCACTGCCATCCACTACCGTCTCGAGGGCGATCAGCGTATCGGCATCTGGAGATCGTAGCCCTTTCGACAAGTGATCAGCAGCTCTATCCGAGTCGACGCCAGACCTGGAGAACTCGAACGTGTCCTTGATGCCGAACTGGTCGTAGTCGCTCAAGACCATCGTCTTGATTCCCGTGACGATCGAGAACATGGCGACCAGTGAGGCAACGCCGAAGACGATGCCGGTCAGTGTCAGCAGCGAGCGCAACTTATGGGCACGGATACCGCGCCAGCCATCCAGCATCAGCTCCCACGCTTCGTACAGCATCACCGCGACACGGCCATTTCTCTCAGCCATAGCGCAGCGCCTCCACAGGATCCAGACGCGCTGCTTTCCACGCCGGATAGATACCCGCCACGATGCCGACGAACGACGCGGTGGCCAGTCCCAACAGGAAGATTCCGGGCGTCACATGCGCTGGGAACTGCATCAGTCTCTCGACCGTGGACGTCAGAGCGCTGCCGAGAACGACTCCGGCCAGGCCGCCGACCGTCGTGATCAAAAGGGACTGAACAAGAAAGTGCATGAACATGTCGAATCCGCTGGCGCCGAACGCCATGCGGGTTCCGATCTCGCGCACCCGTTCGACTACGCTGGCAAGCAGGATGTTGGCGATGACGACACCACCGGTGAACAAGGAAATTACGCCAACGATCATGAATATGAAGTCGAACAAGAGGAAGAATTCCGTGCCCTCGGCGATGTCCTCCGTCGAACGGTCGAACGAGAAGTCCCTGACGCGATGACGTCTCAGCAAGACATCGCTGACTTCGCTGATCGCGGTCTCTAAGTGTAGCGGGTCCGTGGCTTCCAACGTGAGCCACACGAGCTTGTCATCACCCGCTAGTCGCTTGAGGGCAGTTGTGAGTGGTATGTAGGCTCGTCGATTGCGATACTCGAACGCATTCCCGCTCCAGGCAGCGAAGATGAACTCCTCATGCTGCAAGACGCCGACGACGCGATAGCGGTCATCGCCGATCGTGATGACCTGGTCCATTGCAGCTTCGGGACTCCCAAACAGTGAGTCGGCGTAGGAATGGCCCAACACGGTGGCATTGGTGCGGTGCTCCAAGTCCAACTCAGTGATGAAGCGCCCGACCAAAGGTTCGATGTCGTTGATGGCAGCGTAGTCCGGCACCGTCGCGACGACCTGCCCTTCGAAGCTGTGGCGCGGACCTGTGTAACGCAGATTCCAATGGCGTGCACCACTGATGTACCTCAGGTGCGGCGCCTCTTCGCGTAGATCGAGAACATCGCGCCAGGTCAGCTGTGGTGACGCGGCCTCCCTTGGTGTCAGCTTTATCTTGCCCCCGAGGTCATTGCGCACGACAACGCTACCGGCGCCGCCCACTTCGGCAAGGAAATCTTCACTCTGTTTTTGCGCGCCGCCGAAAAGAGCCAATACCGCAATGATCGAGGCCGTACCGAGCGTGAGGCCTACCAGGCTCAGAAACGTCCGACCTCGATGTTCTCGCGCCTCGTCGATTCCGGCAGAGATGGACTCGAGCAGGTTCATGCTTCGGCGCGACCGTCGGCGATTTGAATGATCCTACCGGCCTCGGCTGCCACGTTCGGGTCGTGAGTCACGACCAGGATGGTGTGACCATGCGTATGCAGATCACGAAAGATCTTTAGTATCTCCCGCGATGTGTCGGAGTCGAGGTTGCCAGTGGGCTCATCGGCCAGGAGCATCGACGGCTTGTTGACCAGGGCCCGGGCGATGGCCACGCGTTGGCGCTGACCGCCCGACAGCTCGTCCGGTTTGTGACGTAGCCGATCTCCCAGCCCCAACTGCTCGAGCACGGTGATGGCGCGTTGCGCCCGCTCGCCCCGGCGTACCCCGCCGCTGTAGCGGAGCGGCAGCGCCGTGTTCTCAACGATGTCAACCCGCGGCAGCAGGTTGAAGTTCTGGAAGACGAAACCGACTTTGCGGTTGCGAATTCGCGCGAGCCGCCGACCGCGCAGTTCCGAGACCGGCTCACCGTCCAGCCAGTACTCGCCGGCCGTGGGGGAATCGAGGCAGCCGATGATGTGCATCAGCGTTGACTTCCCCGAGCCCGATGGCCCCATGATGGCCACATACTCGCCGCGCTCGATGACCAGATCGACACCCCGCAATGCATCGACCTCGACCTTTCCCAAGTGGTAGACCTTGTGGATCCCCTCGGTCCTAACGACTGGTTCGCGGCCGTTACCGCTGTTTTCGCTCATCCTCCACCCACCAGTGTGTCGGGGGGCTCCTCCAAGCTCACCTGGTCACCCTCACCCAGGCCAGCGACGACCTCGGCCCGGGCGATGTCGACGAGCCCGAGCTCAACTTCCGCTTGGATAGGTTGGCCCTCTGCGATCTTGTAAACGACGTCGCGCCCGCGTTTCCTGAACACCGCTTCAACAGGAATCGTGAGAACGTCCACTTTCTGGTCGCCGCGGATATCGATGTTCGCTGTCATCCCGGGGCGCAGCCGCTGATCGGGGTTGGCCACTTCTACCTCGACATCGAAGACCCGCACTCGGGTATCGGCCTCGATCCTCGCGGCCGGAGCGATAAAGGAGATACGGCCGGCCCATTCCTCGTTCGGGTAGGCGTCGACGCTGATCGTCACATGCTGGTCCAATGCGACTTTGCCAATGTCGACCTCGTTAACGGTGGCCTCGATCATCAGGCTGGAAAGGTCAGCGATAGTAACCAGAGCCGTGCCGCCGCCCAGCGCCGACGTGCCGGCCAGTACCGACTCTCCCTCTTCGGCGCCGAGGCGGATCACGATCCCCGCCGCGGGCGCGACGACGTTGAGTGAGCGAACGCGTGATGAGACTCCGGATTGCTCCACGATGCGAAGCTGCTCTTCCGCTGATTCGAGTTCGAGCCGGGCCTGCTGGAAGGCGGACTCGCGATCCTCGAGTTCCTTTTTGGCGATCAGGTTCGAGGAGCTGAGCGAACGACCCTGCTCTAAGTCACGCTCCGCCTGCTGGAGAGCTACGCGTGCCCGGTCGCGCGCTGAGCGGATTTCCGCTACAGCGCGCGCTTGACTCAAGTCAGGCTCCACTGTGGCCAGAACCTTTCCGGCGGACACCTGGTCACCCTCACGGACCAAGAGGCGTAGAACGACCCCGCTGACTGCCGGCTTCACCACAACCTGGCGGACAGGTTCCACAGTGCCCGTCTCATTGAGCACGATGCTCACCTCACCGCGACTGACCTCCGCCGTCCGTAGTTGTGGGGATCCATTCGCAGCGTCATCGCCGCGCGGCCTCAGCATGAACCCGCCTACGACCGCGATCGGGACGATCCCGGCGGCGAACCACCAGCGTTTTTTCATAGCTAAACACTCGAGAGCTTTTGGAAATCAAGGTCACTGGCCGACACATCGATTACTACGTCACGCGGAAAAGCGGTGTTTCAGCGCGGTTACGATGCTCCGCAGTTCATCCCGCAGCCTGAAAGAACAGGAGCGCGCCGAGCAGCGCGGCGACGCTCGCGGCTACCAGCAGAACGAGAACCAGCCGCGTTCGCTGGACGCCCGCACCGGTCCGCGATGCGGCCATCTGGATCGCCTGCTGAATCTCGCCCTCACCCAGCTGCGGATGACTTTGCCGGTACTCCCGAATGACGTGCTCGAGCTTGTGAGCCAGCTCTTGAGATTGGGCCGACGCCTGCGAGACGTGTCGCGGCGTGGGGACGTAGGCGATCATTTGGTCAGCTCCTTTTGCGGAGACAGTTCTGCAGGCCTCCCGGTTCTGGCCGTTTCCACCAATTCAACGGCCCGGTGGCGCCGGCGGCCTCGGCCAGGGTGTCGAGCGGATCTTCCTAAGCAGCGAGCGGAAACGCGGATCCGCCCGGACCGGATCCCAGATGGGATCGTGAAACAGCGAGCCGATCTTGCCGTCCCGCGCTTCAAAGGCACGCTCCAGGCGAATGAGGGCAGCATCATGATCGCCGAGGGCGAGCAAGGCCGTCGCATAGTCGATTTGTGAGTACGGCTCGCCACGCTTTTCCCTGACTGCGAATTCTCGCAGACGCTGTTCCCAGTAGCCCCTCGCTCCGCTTTCTCCGACAGCTCTCTCCAGTTCGGCCGCCGCGGTGACCGCTTCCCGACTCTCACCACTCCGCGCAACGCGTTCACCGCGAATCTCGACAGAACCCTGATAGTCACCGCGAATCGCATGGAGACGCTCGAGCTCATCCCACGCCTCCAAGTTCGTCGGGTCTCGCTCGACGCTTTGGCGCAGAAACTGCTTTGCCCGATCGTACTCCCCGAGCGATTCGAGTTGACGAGCGACGTGTACCTGACGCTCCTGCGACAGCGTGGCGACGCCCTCGGCATGGCTGGTGACATAGAGCCTGCGCATCTGCTCGCCGAACTGCGTCACCCCCTCGAGCCACTCCTCGTTGACGACCGCGGGTGCTTCGACTCTTATGTTTAGGCTGTCGATCCTTATACCGAGCGAATCGAGAACCACGTCATGCTGAGACGCGTACGACTGCGCTTCGCCCAAGCGTATCTTGACCTCGGCCATCACGGCCTGAGCTTCTGGGGAGTTAGCGCTCAGAATGACCGCCTTTTCAGCCGCCTCTACTGCCTCCGGCAGCAGCCGGATTAATCGCAGCGAATCATCACCACCGACAAGGAGCTGGGCGCCTGCCAGTCCCGTATATGCCGGTGCGAACGTCGAGTCCTTTTCCACCGCCTCCTGGAAATGCTGGATCGCCGCTTCGTATCCCTCTGGAGTGCCCTTCGACTGCTCGTAACGGCCGCGCCAATAGGCGTCGGTCGCCTCGGGGTTCACCGTCGGTGCCAAGGCGAGCCGTTCCTCCTCTTCCGGAGAAAGCTCCAACTTCACCTCCTGTGCGATCTCACGGGCCACCCGGCCCTGGAGCGCGATGATATCGGACAGATCACCCTCGTAGGAATTCGACCAGATATGCTCGTCGGTTCGCGCATCGATCAGTTGCACGGTGATCCGGACGCGATCGCCCGCGCGGGTTACCGATCCTTCGATGATTGCCTGCACGCCGAGCTCGCGCCCGATCTCGGGGCTCGTCTGGGTCGTGCCGGCGTACTTCATCACCGAAGTTCGAGAGACCACTCTCAGCGACTCGATCTGACTGAGCTCGAGGATCAGCGCGTCGTGCATGCCCGCCGCGAAGTACGGTTGTGGCTCCGCGGAGAAGTCTTCGAAGGGTAGCACGGCGAGGGAGCGGATCGGCGCGTCGGAATCGTACGACGCCGGCCATCCTGCGCCCGGGCCGCCGAGGTTGGCGCTAGCCGGGCTCATGATAAGGCCATCGCCCGTGCCTTGCGGCTCCCAAGCCATCAACCACCAGCCTGCAGCCGCGGCAGTCACGACCGTCAGCCCCAGCAACGCGACGCGCGGCATCAGCCGGCCGGGCCGGTGGCCCGATCCGGCTGGTTCGAGATCCGGGGTGCGGCGGATGCCGCGCGGCGTGATCTCGTAGATCCAAGCCAGGACCATCGCGATGGGGAAGCCCAGAAGGACCAGAACGACAACGAGTCTCAGTATCCACTGTGGGGCGCTGAAGGCCGGAAGGACGATCTCGCCGGCCTGCAGCAGCACAAAGGCGCCTGCGGCGTAGGCAATCGCCACCCGCCCCACATGCCGCCTCCGCAGCTCGGCGATGAAAGACGAAAATCTAGAAGACGTTTCGTTGTTACTCGGCGTCGTCATTCAGCTACCTGCCTCTATCGACTAGAACATGATATTTCCAGAATATACCCCTGCAGCGGTTCAGCCGGGAGTTGGGGTGGACCGCTCCACTTGCAGCTTCTGAATCTGCACCACGTCTACATGATAAGATGCGTGAAGGACCGAGGTCGTCGCCCATATGCCCGCGAAAGCCGGCTCAGGTGGCCCTCCGCTCATCAGTACAACTGTGCACACCGAGGCGTGATGCCGTGAGCCAAAAACCTTGCGTATGGACGATCTCAGAGAATCACGTGAGCAACGGATCGCTGACGATCTCCACCAGCGCCGGGCCTTCCGCGGCCAAAGCTCGCTCCAGGGCTTCGGGCAAACCGCCAGCGTGTTCCACCCGGATGCCCAGACCGCCGCACAGCCTGGCATAATCCGCGAAGCTCGGGTTGTGGAGTCCCGTCTGCCAGACCTCCCACTCACCGTCCCGCTGCTCCTTGGAGATCTTACCCAGTTCAGCGTTGTTGAGCAGGACGTGGGTGATGTTCATGCCGTACTTCACAGCGGTCAAGAATTCGCCCATATACTGACCGAACCCGCCGTCCCCGCTCACCGAGACGACCTTGCGGTCGGGTGCGGCCGCCCAAGCGCCCAGCGCTGCAGGAAACGCGAAGCCGATCGATCCCAGGTAACCCGACATCAGGACCGACTGGCGCTTGCACTCGAAGTAGCGCCCGAACGAGTAAGTGTTGTTTCCCACGTCAACGGAGACAATCGCGTCTTCGGGCAGGCGCTCGCTTAGGTGTCGGAAGATGATGGCGGCGTTGATGCCATGCCCGCGATCCTGGCGTTCGCGCCCGCGTTTCTCTTCGCGCCAGAGACGCCAGCGCTCTGCCAACTCGGCCCGCTGATCCTCACTGGACCAACCATCGTCTATGCCCTCGCGTAGCAGCTGAGCCGTGATGCCGATGTCGCCCCACACGGGTTCGTCGACTTCGTGAAACTTGCCCAGTGTCATCCGGTCGAAGTCGACCTGGATGATCGGCTTGCTGGTGGTGATCCCGGTGTGGTGAGAAAACGAGGCGCCAAACACGATGAGCAGATCGGCTTCGTTCATGAACCAGCTGGCCACCGGCGTGCCGCTCCTTCCCAACACACCGGCACCCAACGGGTGGTCATCGGCGATCAGTCCCTTCCCCTTGAACGTGGTGATGACCGGACAGTTCAGTGCCTCGGCCAACGCTACCACCTGGGTTATCCCCTGGCGGGCGCCATAGCCCACGATGATGACCGGCCGCCGGGCGCGTCCGATCCTGTAAAGCGCATAGTCCAGCGAGCGCGCCGGCGGGGTGATCGTCGTTTCGCTCAACCGCCCGTCTTTGCTGCCTGGACCTTCGTCCCCGGCATCCAGCACCTGTACCTCATCGGGAAAGATCAGGTGCGCAACATCGCGCTCGACGATCGCCGTCTTCAAGGCAAGTGAGGCGAGCTCGGCATGTCTACTGTCGGGCAGCATCGTCTGACTGAATCGGGCCACCGCCTCGAACGCCGAAGCCAAGTCGATCTCCTGGAAAGCGCCGGGGCCCATCACCTGCGTGTTGACCTGGCCGGTCAGCGAGAGCACTGGCGCGCGATCCATCTTCGCATCCCAGAGCCCGGTCAGCAGGTTGGTCGCTCCCGGTCCGGCGATGGCGAGACAGGCCGCGGGCCGTCCAGTGACCTTGGCGTAGCCCGAGCAGGCGAACGCTGCCGCGCCCTCATGGCGGATGCCGAAGTAGCGGAGGGTGCCCTTCGCCTCCTGCACACGGAGCGCCTCGGCCAGTCCGAGGTTCGAGTGCCCGACCATTCCGAACACCGTGTCGATGCCCCAGTTCACCAGCGTCTCGGCCACAACGTGGCTGACCGTCCAGGTCGAGCGCTTGGGGCTGGGGACGGCGATCTCCACGCGGCCGCCCTCTTCTCGCACCTCGAGGGTCTCTACGGCGAACTCGTTCCCGACCCCTTTGCCCGTCTGCAGAGCGAAGTCGTAACCGTGCCAGGGACAGCGGATCGCCCCATCGCAGAGAGTCCCTTCGGTAAGCGGACCACCTTGGTGCGGACAGCGACCGTCCAGGACATGCCACCCCGCAGCGCTCTTGACCAATGCCAAAGTCTTGGCTCCGACCGACACAGTGTGCACCGCGTCCGCCGCGAAGTCGGCCGCCTTCCCCACCGCCACCCACTCCTTCTCGTCGCTCTCGGGCACGCGATTCGCGCTGGCGATCGTCAGTGCCTCATCGTCCTTGAACCCGACGTACCAATGGGTGCCGTCGCAGAAGGGCTTGTTGCGCGAGTGGCCACAGCGGCAGAGGGCGTAGTGCTCACGACTCGCGCCCTGGCCAAACGTCACATCCTGCAACTCCACGCCACCCCGCACGTGGTACGGTCCGTTCCTGGAAACCTGGATCTCGGGAGTGTCGGAAAACGCGTTCTTTGTGTTGCCATCCTGCACATAGCTCAGGGCGCCCGATGGGCATTGGCGAATGACGCGCTGCGCCTCGTCAGCCGGCGCCCCGTCGGGATCGATCCACGGCTCGACGCCTGTGCGCCAAACGGCCGGGAGCCCCGCCGTACAATGGCCCGCGTGCGCGCATATCCCGCGGTTATCGAGAATCGTCTGTTCGCGACCCGCGTAGGTATCCAAGTGATCCGGCACGCGGTCAGCTGACCTTGAGTCTTCCCATCCAATCGTCTTGTGTGTGCTATCGCAGAACGGCTTGTTCTTGGACGCCCCGCAGCGGCAGAGCGACATGACCTTCTTGGTCGCGATCGGCTCGCCGCGCGAGTTGGTGAAGCGTGTGAGACCTTCCACACGGAGTGAGCCGTTCTGGCGCAGTGAGATCGTCGGGCGCTGCGGTCCTTCGCTCATCGCGGACTCCCGGCTTAGTAGTGTTAGAAGGATCCTGGAACCTACCAACCGCCATGCGGCGTGCAAGTTCCCTGAAGCTCGCCCGACCGTACGCGGGGCAACCCGAGGGGTGGCAAGAGCATCGAACGGATGAACAGGTTGCTGCACCCTGCGGCCAAGCGAAAGCGGAGAGGACGGGGTAAAGCCGTGCTCAGCGAGATCAGGGCCGGTGAGAGACCGCTCTCTCCGGAGATAGCGCATCAACGGAGGCTGAGATGAAGAGAGGACTCATGTGGACCGTGGCGGCGGCTCTGGCCGTCGCGCTCCTCACGCTGGGGGTGAGGACGCTGAACGTCGCCAAGGCTCAGGAGGTTCGTCAAACCAAGGACCAGGAGCGTGAGCGACAGGCATTGTATTTCCAGCAGGCGGTCGGCGGATCATACCTCGGAGCTCATATCCATGACATCGACGCCGAGGCTGCGAAGCGCCTCGGGCTCTCCGAGATCCACGGCGTCCTCCTCTCGGAGGTGCTGGAGGATACACCCGCCGCGCAGGCAGGACTCCAGCAAGACGACGTCCTCCTGAGTTGGAACGGCGCGCGCCTGGAGGGAGTTGCACAACTACAACGGCACATGCGAGAAACGCCGGCCGGTCGGAGCGTCCGGTTGGCCGTTTTCCGCGACGGCAAGGCGCGCGATGTCACCGTCACGCTGGGCAAGCGTGAGGGAATGGCGGCCTTCGTAGGACCGGATGGCGTGCGGGCCCTTCGTGTCGACCCGGAGGACAGGGTGCGCATGCGCGAACGGATGGACGAGCTGCGCGGACGAATGCGTGATGTCCGCGATCGCATCGGCCCGGAGGGGGAGGCCGTGCGCGCGTATTGGATGGCGGTAGGCGAGCGCGGCCGGCTGGGTGTGAGCATCCAGAACCTCGGGGATCAGTTGGCCGAGTACTTCGGCGTGGAGCAGGGCGCCCTGATTACTTCCGTGCTCGAGGATTCACCTGCACAAAGAGCCGATTTGAAGGCGGGCGACGTGATCGTCGGGGTCGCCGGAAAGGACGTTGCAGATCCGGCCGACGTGATGCACGCCTTGAGGGACCGCGAGGCCGGGCCGGTCGATGTGCGAATCGTGCGAGATCGCAAGACAAGAACGATCTCCGTCGAGCTCGAGGAACGCCGGAGCGGCGCGTCCTGTGTCGGCGAGGATTGCGCGGAGTGGGAGGCTCGCTGGGAGGAAATAGGCACTCACCTTGAGGATTGGGCCGAGCATTTTAGCGACGAGTGGGCGGAGCACGCGAAGTCGATGGAGGAGTGGGCGAAGCAGCTGCAACATCTGGAGTGGACCACCCCGCATATTGAAGTTGAGCCGCTGCAAATACGGCAGCGGATTGTTATCGGCGTTTGACCCGTAGCCGGACCAGCGCCGCCGGCGCTCAGCCGG
>JBFJOD010000018.1:0-33315 GCA_041617795.1 Gemmatimonadota bacterium
CCGGGTCTCGGTGCGGTTGCGACGACCTTCATCGCCGGAGTGGAAGCGGCTCGGCGTGGGACTGGCCAGCCCATCGGCTCGCTGACACAGATGGGCACGATCCGCCTGGGTAAGCGAACCGAAGCGCGAAGCCCGCTGATCAAGGAATTCGTGCCGCTGGCCGAGTTAGACAACCTGGAGTTTGGGGCTTGGGACCCGATACCGGATGATGGACTGAAGTCAGCGGAGGTTGCGGGCGTCCTGCATGAGTCGCACCTGAGGCAGGTCGGCGAGTTTTTATCGACCATCAAGCCGATGCCAGCCGTGTTCTCTCAGGATTATGTGAAGAAGTTGAAGGGCGAGAACGTCAAGAAGGGAAAGAACAAGCGAGAGCTAGCCGAGCAGTTGCGCGAGGATATCCGGCGCTTCAAAAAGGAAAGAGGTTGCGATCGCCTGGTGATGATCTGGTGCGCGTCCACCGAGATCTTCCTGAAGCCGGCAGCGGTGCATCAATCGCTGGAGGCATTCGAGCAGGGACTCGAAAAGAACGACCCGGGCATCGCACCGTCGATGATCTATGCCTATGCGTCGATCATGGAGGGCGTACCGTTTGCCAACGGGGCTCCCAACCTGACGGCCGATGTCCCGGCGTTGTGGGAGTTGGCCAGCGAGAAGCGCGTGCCGATCTGCGGTAAGGACTTCAAGACCGGCCAGACTCTGATGAAGACGATTCTGGCACCGGGCCTGAAGGCGCGGATGCTGGGACTGCAGGGCTGGTTCTCGACGAACATCCTCGGGAATCGGGACGGCGAGGTGTTGGATGATCCGGAGAGCTTCAAGACCAAAGAAGAGTCGAAGCTCGGGGTCCTGGAGCATATCCTGCAGCCCGATCTGTATCCGGAGCTGTACGGCAACATCTACCACAAGGTCAGAATCAACTACTACCCACCCCGAGGAGACAACAAAGAGGGTTGGGACAACATCGATATCATCGGCTGGCTGGGTTACCCGATGCAGATCAAGATCGACTTCCTTTGCCGGGACTCGATACTTGCGGCACCGATCGTGCTCGACCTGGCGCTGTTCCTCGATCTGGCCCAGCGGGCCAAGATGAGCGGGATTCAGGAATGGCTGTCGTTCTATTTCAAGAGCCCGATGACGGCGCCGGACCTCTACCCCGAGCATGACATCTTCATCCAGCTCACCAAGCTGAAGAACACGCTGAGATGGCTGATGGGCGAGGTGCCGATCACGCATCTCGGCGTTGAGTATTACGACGAGTACCTCCGGGAGGCCTGAGTCGGCAAAGACCAGAACCGCAGGGACCGGCGCGCTGTTCATCGCCTTTGAGGGTGTCGAAGGGTCGGGCAAGAGCACGCAGATCGAGTTGGTCGCCGAAGCTCTGAGGACGGCCGGCGTCGAGCCGGTCGTGACCCGCGAGCCGGGTGGAACCGCGGCCGGCGAGGCCATCCGTTCGGTCGCTCTGGACGGCGAACTCGATCTCGATGCCGTTGCCGAGCTTCTGTTGATGCTGGCCGCGCGTTCCGTTTTCGTCCGCCGGGTCGTTCGTCCGGCCCTCGAAACGGGGCGCATCGTTTTGACTGACCGCTACGAGCTGTCGACCTTCGCCTATCAAGGAGGCGGCCGCGGCCTGCCGCTGGAGAAAATCCGGGACCTGAACCGGCTGGCGACCGGCGGGCTCAGCCCGGATCTGTCGGTGCTTCTGGATGTGGATATCGAGGAGGGCCAGGGCAGGAAGCGGACGGACGCCGCCGACCGGATTGAAGGCGAGGATACGAGCTTCCATTCACGGGTAGCCGCGGCCTACCGGGACCTGGCCACCCGCGAGCCAAATGTTGCGTTAATCGACGGCCGGGTAGAGATTCAGCAGGTCTTTGCCGCCGTCTGGCAGGCCTTGTCCAGTCGCTTTCCTGAAACTTTCCCGCCGCGCAAGGGTTAGTAAGAGGGGTATGAGGCAATCCGTCTCATAGCGTCAGAATCGGAGGAGCCATGCAGTTAAAGAGGTCGTTATGGATGCCGGCCGTTGTCGGCTTGATCGCTGTCATCACCGGAGGTTGGCTGCTACAGCAGGGTCAGCACGGC
Source organism: Gemmatimonadota bacterium (assembly GCA_041617795.1). GTDB lineage: Bacteria > Gemmatimonadota > Gemmatimonadetes > Palauibacterales > KS3-K002 > JBFJOD01. The sequence goes on from JBFJOD010000018.1 coordinate 2,083, forward strand.
AACGTCTACGTGAAATCTAGACTTCTTCAGGACGTGATCCGGACCGTCTCGGACCGCTACGTCGAAGAGGTCGATCCGGCAGACCTTTACGACCTGGCCACTGATGGTCTGATCGAGCAACTCGGCGATCCCCACACCGCCATTCTGCGACCGGAGGATTACGCCGACTTGCGGTTATCCACGACAGGCAACTACGGCGGCCTCGGAATCCGGATCGACGAGAAAGACAACTGGATCACCGTGGTGCAGACACTGCCCAGCACGCCAGCTGATCGGGCGGGCTTGCGGCCAGGTGACCGGCTGATCGAGGCGGACGGCGAGTCGATGGCGGGTTGGAAGGCAGACCAGGCGGTGCGCAAGCTGCGCGGCCCGAAGGGAGCGCCGGTCGACCTGAAGATATCGCGCCTCGGCGTGCCGGAGCCGATCCCGGTTCGCATCGTGCGCGATGAGATTCATGTGCAGTACGTCAGGGGCTTCTTGTTCGAGCCGGGCATCGGCTACATCCAGCACCAGCAGTTCAGCCAGGCGTCGGCTGACGACATCAGCCAGTTGATCGAGAAGCTGAACGCCCAGGGAATGAAGGCTTTGGTGTTCGACCTACGCGGCAACCCTGGCGGTCTTCTCGAAGAGGGTGTGGCCGTCTCGGACCTCTTCTTGAACAGTGGCAGCGAAGTGGTCGAGACACGCTCGCGGATTCCCGAGCAGAATGAAACGTATCTGTCGTCTCGGCAGCCGGTTGATCCGGACTTGCCGGTGATCGTGCTTGTGGACGTCTACTCGGCCAGTGCTTCGGAGATCGTCGCTGGCGCGCTGCAGGATCACGACCGCGCCCTGGTCGTCGGCACACAGACGTTCGGAAAGGGGTCCGTGCAGACGCTCTACCCGCTGCCGGGCGGCAACTACTTGAAGCTGACGACGGCGAAATGGTATACGCCGAGTGGCCGGTCGATTCAGAGCGACCGAGCCGAACAACACATGTTGGCGATGCGCGGCGAGCAGCCGGGCCAGACGGCCTCGACGACAAGTCAGTCGGCATCAGCCGAGCTGAAGTTGAAGGTCTACTACACCGATGGCGGCCGCGAGGTGTACGGCGGTGGAGGAATCAACCCGGACCTGGTCGTCGAAGGAGAGCCGCTGAGTGAAGCGGAGCTGGCTTTCCGCAAGAGCTTGGGAGAACAGCTGGCGGCGTATAGCGATGCGGTGTTCCGATTCGCCCTCGCCTACAGCGACGCCAATACCGGCCTGCGCCCGAACTTCGCAGTTACGCCGAAGATGCTGAACGAGCTTTACGCGTGGCTCGAGGACGCCGGCGTCAACGCGGATCGGAAGCTGTTCGATGGCGCGGGCCGCGTGATCGCGCGCGACTTGGGGATCCAGATTGCCACGGTCGCTTTCGATGAAGAGCAATCCACGCGGCGTCGCCTGGTATTGGATCGTCAGCTGGAGACGGCGATCGAGTTGCTGCGCAAAGGCCGGACCCAGAAGGAGCTGTTCGCGCTGGCGGCGGCCCAGCAGGCCGAAAATGTATCCGTAGCCCGTGAACAGGGCTCGCAGCGTTAAGCACTAATGACGGTAGCCGGCTGGCTGGCTTCCCTTTCTGTTGGGCTGCTGGCCGGCGCCGTATCAGGTTTGATAGGCATAGGGGGAGGGGCCATCATGGTTCCCTTCCTCTATTTGTTTCTGGGCCAATCTTCCCTCGCCGGTCTCGACATCCCGTCAGAGGACCAGGCCGTCATCGCCCACGCCACTAGCCTCCTGGTGATCGTGCCGGTCAGCCTCCGAGGCGCCTGGCTGTATCATCGGGCGCGCTCCGTGGAATGGGATTCGGTTTGGCGGATGGGTCTGGCCAGCGTGGTCACGGCGTTTTTCGGAGCTCGGGTTGCCATCGCCGTGCCCGGCCAACTGTTGAAGGTGGTGTTCGGGCTGTTTCTGCTAGTCATAGCTACGCGGCTGTTGATCGGTAAGCCACGTAGCGAAGCGGAAGCGACCGGCAGGTTGCAGGAATGGCAGATGGCGCGCGCCATTGCCGGCGGAGCTGCGGTCGGGTTCTTCTCAGCGCTGCTGGGCGTTGGAGGTGGGCTCGTCGCGATCCCGGTTCTGATCTACGGTCTGCACACGCCGCTGCGGCGCGTCTCCGGCACCTCGCTCGCACTCATCACCTTTACCGCTTTCACAGGGGTGATCGCTTACGGGTTGAGCGGTGCGCTCGGGCACGGCGACCCTCTGCAGCATTTCCACTTGCCGGCGGCCCTCGGTCTGGCCGTAGGGGCGGTTGCCGGAGTGCCCATCGGTACTGCGACGCAACTTCGCCTGCCAACCCACACTCTGCGCTGGCTGTTCGCCGTCGTTTTCGTTCTGCTGGGCCTCCGCATCGCCGCGACCAATCTGCTGGCGCTCGTAGGCGGCAGATGACCGATGATGAACTGATCGTCGTATTCTCCAAGCCGGCGGCGCCCGGCCAGGTCAAGACGCGCCTGATCCCACCTTTCACTCCCGAAGAGGCCGCGGAATTCCACCTGGCCCTGTTAGATGATCTGTTAGCGACAACGCGGCTCGTTGCCGGCGACCGGGTCGAACTCTGGGTGGCGGGCGGCGAAGAAGATGCCCGGTCGTTCCGTCACCGCTACCCGACGCAGACCGTCCGTTGCCAGCAGGGTAGGCAACTGGGGCAGCGGTTGGCCCACGCGTTCGAAGACTGCTTTGCCCGTGGCTTTGCCCGTGTGCTGGTCGTCGGTAGCGACCATCCCACTCTGCCGCCCGCGTATCTGCAACAGGTTCTGAAGAGCGTCGCGGAGTCCGATATCGGCTTCGGCCCAAGCCGCGACGGCGGCTACTATGCCGTAGCGGTGCGGCGTCAGAGCTGGCCGCACGCCGGCGCCGCATTTCAGGACATCCCCTGGTCGAGCGATGCAGTGCTCGCGCGGTCATTCGCAGTCGCAAGGCGTGCCGGCTTGAAGGTCTCGCAGGCGGACGAGTGGTACGACGTCGACCGCCCCGAGGATCTGGAGCTGCTGCGCCGCGACATGCGCCCCGATTCGGCGGTCGCTGTATTCCTGCGTAAGACGCAAGAGCTGTGAGCCTGACGGGGCCGAGCGGCGCGCCTATATTGTCACCCTGTTGTGCGAACCGGTTGGAACGAGTCCGCCGGGCTCTGAGTCTGCCGGTCCGGACAAATCGATCTACACGTGGCGGGGAGCGAATGCGTGACTAGGGGTGATGCGTGTGTCGAGGTTACGCGCGGTGGTCAGGTTGAATCGAGACACCTTATCTCGGCGGCAGTCGTGGATGAGCAGAATCGGCTGTTGGCCCAGGTGGGCGAGCCGCAGCTGCTGACGTTCTTACGCTCGGCCGCAAAACCATTACAGGCGCTTCCCCTCCTGGCCGATGGAGTCGCCGACTCGTTTGGGCTCAGCGATGCTGAGGTGGCGGTTTGCTGTGCCTCGCATTCGGGCGAGCCGGCGCATCTCGAGGCCGTCCAATCGATCCTGGACCGAATCGGTTGTACGGAACATCACCTTGTCTGTGGACCCCACTGGCCCTTCCACAAGGGCTCTGTCGAGCTGCTGCAGCAAGCAGGCCGGCTACCGACAGCGCTGCACAACAACTGTTCGGGTAAACACGCCGGGATGCTAGCGTGGTCGGTTCATCACGGAGTCGCCCTCGATGACTATCATCATGCCGACCATCCGGTGCAGCGGCGAATCTGCCGGGAGATCGGCGCCTGGACGGGTTCGGCCTGTGAAGCGATGCAGGTCGCGGTCGATGGTTGCGGTGTTCCATCGTTTGCCCAACCGCTCAACATCATGGCGGGCGCCTATGCGAGGATCGTCGCTGAAGCGGAGCGCGACCCTGCCGGCGCGGCCGGTCGCATCACACGTGCGATGACAAGCGAACCGTACTTCGTTGGCGGCACCGAGCGGCTCACCAGCCGGCTCATGGCGGTGACAGGTGGCAGGCTGCTGGCCAAGTACGGCGCCGAGGCCGTCTACTGTCTGGGCGAGCGTGACCGCAGCTGGGGCATAGCGGTGAAAGTGGAAGACGGCCACCGGCGCGCCGTAGGCTCGGCCGTGATCGAGTTGTTGAGTCAGCTGGGCCTGCTGACCCGTGAGGAGCTTCAGGCACTCAGCGATCGGCACACGATGTCACTTCCCAACACGCGGGGCGAGGTGATCGGCGAGATCCGGCCGAATTTCCGCGTCGAGCGCTTCGCTTGAACGCGAAATCGGTGAAGATTAATTCTGACGCCCGCTGGGTTTGGGATCTAATCGATCTCGCCGCCGCGCAGGCGGCGGGCGATGGAGCGGAAATGGCCGCGGCGTTCGCACGCTTGCGCGCGGCCGGCCGCGAGGCTGAGGTCGAAGAGTCGCTACTCCAATCCTATCTGTTCCTCGGTTTCCCGTCGGCGATCGAGGCGTTCCGACGCTGGCGCACTGACGGTACGCCGCCGCCGGCGGCGAGCGGTGAAGATCCGGCATCGTGGTGGCCACGCGGCGAACGGACCTGCGCTACGGTGTACGGCGATCATTACGAGCCGTTGCGCCAGAACATCGCCCGCTTCCACCCGGACCTCGATCGCTGGATGGTGCTGGAAGGATATGGCAAGGTGCTGGGCCGGCCCGGGTTGAGCCTGGCGGTCCGCGAAATGTGCATCGTTGCCATGCTGGTGGTACAGGGAGAGAAGGCACGTCGTCAAATGCGGTCTCACCTGAAGGGCGCCTTGAACGCGGGCGTGACGCCAGCGGATGTCGAGGCGACCATCCGGCGGGCGGCAGCGCACGCCCCGGAAGAGAATCTCGAACTGGCGCTCAAGCTCTGGTCGAACATCCCCGAAAGTCGCTAGCCATGCTCATCGATCACGCGATCATCCATGTGCACGGCGGCGACGGAGGCTCGGGCTGTGTCTCGTTCCGGCGCGAGAAGTACGTGCCTCGCGGCGGGCCGGACGGTGGCGACGGTGGCCGTGGCGGTGACGTTGTGTTGATGGCTGACGCCCACCTTAGCACGTTGCTGGACTACCACTATAAACAGCAGTACCGCGCCGAGCGCGGGAAGCACGGACAGGGGACCAACAAGACGGGCGCGTCAGGCGACGATCTGGTCTTGCGGGTGCCGCCGGGCACCGTGGTGCGTGATGTTGACGGCGCGCGCTACTTGGGTGAGCTGATCAACGCTGGGGACCGGCTGGTCGTCGCGCGCGGAGGGCGCGGCGGCCGTGGCAATGCCAGGTTCGCCTCTCCCACGCACCAGGCGCCGCGGGAACATGAGCTGGGCACCCCCGGGGTGGAGCGGCGGATCGAGCTGGAGCTGAAGCTCATCGCCGACGTTGGCCTGGTGGGGCAGCCGAACGCGGGGAAGAGCACGCTGCTGGCCGCGATGTCCGCGGCCCGACCCAAGATCGCGGCTTATCCGTTCACCACGCTGGAGCCGCACCTCGGCGTGGTCAGCTTGTCGGAGGAACGCAGCCTGGTCATGGCAGACATCCCCGGCATCATCGAAGGTGCCCACGAGGGCAAGGGGCTCGGGTTGCGTTTTCTCCGGCACATCGAGCGTACTCGCACCCTGGCCTACGTAATCCCGGTGGACGGCGAAGATCATCAGGCCGAGTACGAGTTGCTGCGGCGCGAGCTGGCTGAATACAGCCGCGAACTGGCGGAAAAACCGCACTGCATCGTTCTGTCGAAGGCGGACCTGTTAGTGCCTGGCGCCGCAGCCCCCGAAGTCGCGGCACCGAATGCGTCGGCGGTCTACGTCGCGTCGGGTGTCACGCGGAGCGGCTTGCAGGAGCTAGCCGAGGGTATTTGGGCCGCGGTGCGCCGGCAGATCGAGGTGGAAGAGGAGGAGAGCGCAGCAGATTCGCGCCAGCCCGGCCGTGGTGTATGACGGTGCCGCCTAGCCACAGAGTCGAAAATCGTAATCGTTATCTGTTGCGCCAGTCGCCGAGAGGTGGCATGATGCAATCAGGCTATCCAACTTCTTAACGGTTGTAAGGATTCTTTGCCTCTCTGAGTCCAGGGTGTCGAACCCGTGGCAGCACAGTATGTAGGCGCCCGCCTTTTCCTTTGCTCCGGCCGCCGCCAGTCCAGGGGTCGAGCACTCCTTCCGGATGGGGTCGCTCCTGAATCTACGCCCCGACACCAGACTTGGGGGGGCGGCCCATGAGTCGCATCGCAATCGTCGCCGACCCTTCTCTCTTTCGGGATTGCCTGCAGGAAGTCATTCGTAACCACGAGAATATGGAGCTGGTGGGGACAGCGAACAGCGTCGACCAGCTGGATTCGCTTTCGAGCAACTTGGACGTGGTCCTTGTAGACACCACGAGTACCGGTGCTCTGTCGACTGTCTGCGGTGTTAGCGCTCAGTGCGATGGGCCTGCAGTGGTCGCCTACGGCGTGCCCGATACCGAACATCATATCATTGAGCTTTTGGAGGCAGGGGCTACCGGTTGCGTTCTGGAAGGCTATTCGTTCAGCGATCTGGTAGAAGCCATCAAGAGCGCATCACGGAAGGAGGTCTACTGCAAACCTCGCGTCGCGGCAGCGCTGGTCAGTAGACTGCGCAAACTAGCCAGCGGGCACGTCTCCGGTCAGTGTGGCTCGACGCTCACGGAGCGTGAACTTGAGATCGTGGAATTGCTCGATAAGGGCTGCTCGAACAAAGAGATCGCACACCGGTTGGATATAAGAACCGCAACGGTCAAGAACCACGTCCACAACATCTTGGAGAAGCTCAACGTCAATCGACGCGGCGAGGCAGCAGCGCTAATGCATGGCCGTCTATCGTCTCCCCTTAAGACTCATAGCCACTCGCAACCAAGGTGATCCGGATCGGCCGAATAGATCTTTCCTACTAGAGTTCTTCCCTGAGTTCTAGCCACTTTTCCAGTCTAAGTCCCCATCTAATTGTCCATTCCGGACGTCTCAAGGTTCTGGCTAAGATACAAATGTACTCTGGCATAATTGTGCAAGTGGTCTCCATCCGAATCCTGCTCACGGCGCCTCCGTCGCCGTGTGAACGTGCAGTCAGGGATGTCTTGGCTTGCCAATCAGACATCGAGCTTATCGAGGCACCGCCAACTCGCGGGCTTGAACTGCTCACATTGCTGCGGAGAGTGGAGCCGGATTTTCTAGTGGTCGAGTCAGACGCACACAGGGTTCTTGCTCTGTGTGACCAAGTTCTTAACGAATATCCGCACCTGATACTACTCGCGATTGGCTCTGATCCTCCGACAATCACCCTTCACCAGTTGAAAGTGGAGTCACGGACTATGCCGAGCTCGTCGTTAATGAGGCTACCCGATGAACTTCGAGTATTGACTGAGTCGTGAAGGGTTGTTGGAGCCAGGGGCTTTCTTGGTCACGGTATTCTGCTGCGGCAAATGGAGTCGCAAGGGAAATAGAACCGCATCGGTAGCTATCAGGCGGCAGCGACAGCGATTAGGCGGTCGTTGACATAACTCGAAGAAACAGGAGGTCTACCATGAGTACCTACTCTAGCCGAAGCTCGGCTTCGAGGCGGCGTCGCGCGCTCGCGTGCCTGCCCTTGTTAGCCGGCCTAGCGTTCCTGCTTGCGGGTTGCGGCGGCGACGATGGAGGACCCATTAACCGACCCCCAACTGCCGTTCTGGGTCCCGACTTCGAGGTTCATGTTGGCGAAATGGTGACAATGGACGGAACGAGCAGTTCCGACCCGGATAACGATCCGCTGACGTACACGTGGATGTTCGTGAACCGTCCGGCCGGTAGCACAGCCACGCTCAGCAGTACGACGGCGCCAACGACGTCCTTTGTGGCCGATGTTGCGGGAAACTTTACGGTGCAGCTGATCGTCGATGACGGAGATGCGACGAGCACCCCGGCCAATTGCACGGCGACTGCCCGTAACGACCAGCCGGTGCCAACGATCACCTCACCGGCGGGCGGGTCCGTGCACGACCAGGGCGAGGCAATCAGCTTCAGCGGGAGCGCAACGGATCCGGAGGAAGGAGCACTGACGGGGAGCTCGTTGGTGTGGACGTCGAACCGGGACGGTCAGGTTGGGACTGGCAGTTCATTCACCCGTAGCGACCTGTCCGTGGGCAATCACAGCATCGTACTGACCGCGACCGACAGCTATGGAGCGACTGGAGAAGCCACGGTTGCGATCACGGTCAATGCGCTGCCGACAGCGACGATTGACTCGCCGGTTGCGGGTGCGAATTATCAGCAAGGCCAGACGATCAGCTTCAACGGGAGCGCCACGGATCCGGAAGACGGGACGCTGACGGGGGGCTCGTTGGTGTGGACGTCGAACCTAGACGGTCAGATTGGGACAGGCACTTCGTTCACCCGGGACGATCTGTCCGTGGGCGACCACAATATAGTCCTGACAGCAACCGATAGTGATGGGGCCGTCGGGACAGACGCGGTCGCGATCACGATCGCGCCAAGTCACCCGTGTTTCGCTGGCTCTGTTAGCGTGGGTGAGACGGTGAGCGGGACCTTGGCCAGCGGGGACTGTCGGTTGGGTGACGGTTCGTATGCGGATCGCTGGCTGCTGGTACTTTCGAGCACGACGGCGGTTCAGATCGACATGACGAGCACTGACTTCGATACGTACTTGATCCTAAGCGACGACGCGGACTACGTCATAGCTCAAGATGACGACGGTGGCGTCGGGCTTAACTCGCGGATTCAGATCACTCTGTCGGCGGGCGCCTACGGGGTGTGGGCGAACAGCTATTCGGCGGGCATGACGGGCACCTACCAAGTGTCGGTCAGCACGGGTGGCCCAATTCATGCCTCTCGGAGTGTCGAGATTGGGAAGCCACTAGAGGCGACAGTGAAGTCGAAGCTGATGAACGGGTTCGTGAGGAGCACGGCTAGGCGGAAATAGTCAATTAGGCAAAGGAGTGGCATCGCGGCGACGGCGCACTCGCAGGTCCAATGAGCCGACAAGCCTGGTTAGAGGCTCACAGTCAGAACAGGCCAGGCCGTCTATGCAGCATCTTGCTACTCGCCGTGAGTACAGCCGGCCTGGCTGGCTGTACGACTTCGGGGGTGCCGGGTGGTGCCGCATCGGCACCGCCCGGTCAGGTGGACGAGGTGAGCGATAGAGGCCGAGGTTGCGGGGAGGTGTGTGCCCCCGGAACGCTGAACATCATCTGGAATGGTGAACCCCGCTATTTCCTGTTCGACGACCAGGAGCAGCAAAGGCGGCTGCTGATCCCGGAAGAAGTGGCGCGGGCGGCCGGCGGGCCGCTGCGGCTGAATGGCAAGCGGGTGATTGTGGTCGGGGAATGCGCCGACGATCCGCCGGGCTCAATCCGGGTGCAGTCAATCCAACTAGAAGAGGAGGGGCGACCGTGCAGATAGCAAAGCCCGCACTCAGCCAGCGACTTACGCTAGCGTTCCTCCTTCTAGCGTTGGCGGGAAGCGCCTGGGTCTCGTCGGCTGGTGCGCAGCAGGTGTCGACCTCGGGGCAGTTCCACGTCATCTGGCGCGACTCCCAGCAATCGGCAGCGCTCGAGCCGGATGCGGTCTACTTCCTCAGCGATGACCAGGGCCGTTCCATTCGGCTGCTGCTCGACGAATCGCAGATGAGGCCGCTGGGCGGACTGCTAGCCCTGAATCGTCAGCGGGTAGAAGTGATGGGGCGCCGGGCATCACTCGATCCGCAGCGGCTTGCACCGCCGGCTGGGCCGGTTCAGGCAATCGAGGTACTGTCTATCCAGTTCGCCGGCATTCCGGATCCCGGGGCAGCGCTTGGGCCCGAGGCCATCAGCGGCCCGCAACCGTGGGTGAACCTACTGTGCAAGTTCGCGGACGTCTCAGCCGAACCGTACCCCGTTAGCTGGTTCGAGACAGAGATGTCGAACACCTATCCCGGACTGGATCATTACTGGCGAGCCGCTTCCGAGGAGCGGATCAACATTAGCGGCAGCAGCGTAGTGGGGTGGTACACGCTGCCGCAGCCCAGATCATACTATGTCTATGACCGGAACGGCGATGGCGAGGATGATCTCGATCATAATAGGGCGGTGGAAGACTGTACCGGCGTCGCCGATGACGACGTGTTCTTCCCCGATTTCGTCGGCATCAACCTGATGTTCAACGCGGTCCTCGATTGCTGCGCTTGGGGAGGCAGCCGGACGCTCAATCTCGACGGCCAGACGAAGACCTATCGAGTGACATGGGAACCCCCCTGGGGTTACGAGAACGTCGGTATCTTGGCCCACGAGATGGGTCACGGTTTCGGCCTTCCCCATTCGTCGGGCCCTTACACCGCAGTCTACGATTCACGCTGGGATGTCATGAGCAATGTCTGGGACAACTGCCCACCTTATGACCCGACTTATGGCTGTGTCGGAACTCACACGATCTCCTTCCACAAGGACATACTGGACTGGGTGCCGGTCGAACAGAAGTACGTCCCCACACCCGGCAGTTCGCAGACGATCACGCTAGAGCGCCTGGGCGAGCCGACGGCCACTAGCGATTACCTGATGGCGGAGATCCCGATCACCGTTGGGGTAGAGGATTTCTACACGGTGGAGGTGCGGCGATTGGCCGGATACGATGACAGGCTACCGGGCAACGCTGTCATCCTGCATAAAGTCGACATCTCGGGGTCGCGGCCAGCGCGCGTGGTAGATCCGGACGGTAACGGTAACCCGAACGACGCGGGGGCGATGTGGCTTCCGGGCGAGACTTTCACCGATGAACTGAACGAAATCACGGTGACCGTAGAACAGGAGACCGCCACGGGCTTTATGGTGACGATCGCGTACCAGCTTGCGCCGATCGTGCTGCGGGTCGGCGATGAAACGACTGATGCGGTTGTGCCAGGTGGACGCATCGACATCCCGGTCGACGTCGACATGTCGGAGGCCGGTGGCCAAGACCTGGCGAACATCCAGTTCGATCTCGCTTGGGACCCGACCAGGCTGACGTATAACGAGACGATCCCGGGGAACTTCGGTACCGTGACGGTTGACGAGACTCAGACGGGAGCCGGTTTACTGGCGGTGGAAGTATCGAGCACCACAGGTACCACCGAGTCCTTCACGGCGGTCAGCCTGGCCCTCGATGCGGGCGCGACAGAGGGCAATACGCCGATCACCGCCACGGTCACTGCCGCGGCCGCTGAAAATGGCTCTGACATCTTGAGTAGCCTGTCTGCGGAAGACCTGCTGCTCTGCATCGGAATCTCAGGTCTCTTGGGTGACGCGAGCGGCGATGACGCCGTGGATATCGTCGATGCCCAGCAGGTTGCCAGATACTCGGTGGGTCTCGATGTGCAGTATCCGGAGCGGATGCCCATTAACGGGGATGTAGATGAGAACGGCCAGACGAACATCATCGACGCGCAGCAAATCGCGCGCTACTCGATCGGGTTAGAGACTCCGAACGCGCCCAACATGGGTGATTGGGCTCCGGGAGGCTGCAACGGCGCGGCACAGCCCCTACCTGGGGAGACTGCTCATGCGAAATAGGGAATCTGGCAGCTCCGTGAACGGGCACGGGTTCTCGGTGCCGGACCGGAGCCGGGGGCTGTCTCTGGCGGTTTTGCTGCTGCTGGGAACGACCATCGGCTGCCCCGATAACGGCCCCGATCCCGTGTCGCGCGTAGTGATATCGCCGGCGTCGGTCAGCTTCGCAGCTTTGGGCCAGACGTTTCAATTTTCCGCCGAAGCGCAGACGGCCTCGGGCAATCCCATCGCTGGCGTGGCGATGGGATGGAGCGAAGTCGATCCGTCTGTGTGTAGTGTGGGTGGCAATGGCTTGGTGACGGCGGTGGGCAACGGTGTAACCACGGTGATGGCCACGGCCGACGATGTTTCGGGAGGTGCCACCTGTAGCGTACAACAGGTAAGTTCAGGTCTGGCGTTCGTTCGAGAGCCGGTTGGGGGGCTGGCGGAGGAGCCCTTGACGATGCAGCCGATCGTCGAGGTACGGGACGCAAACGGAAACCGATTGAACGCTGACAATGCCACGCAGGTACTGCTGGCCGTGGACACGGATCCTTGTGGTGGCACGCTTTCGGGGACCACGGCTCTGACTGTAAGCGCGGGCGAGGCTGTTTTCACGGATTTGATCATCGACATCGAGTGTAGCGGCTACCGGCTTACCGCTTCCAGCGCTGGCCTGACGGGTGCCACGAGCGAGCCGTTCAACGTCGCTCCCAATATCGCCACTGTCAGCGTCGTTCCCCCGACCTTGACGTTGGCATCGCTAGGGGCAACGGCGCAGCTGACCATCGAGGCGCGGAGCCCGTCCGGTCGTCTGATCAGCGGGTTGGTTCCGGCCTGGGACGCCGGTCCGACAACGGTATGCACGGTCAGTGGCGCCGGCGTGGTGACAGCGGTCGCGAATGGATTCTGCTCGGTGACGGCGACGGTAGATGGCCTGAGCGGCTCCGCCGGCGTGACGGTTCAGCAGAGCGCAGCGAGAGTCACGGTTTCGCCGCAGCAGGCCGCGCTTGGTGTCGCGGAGAGCGCGACTTTGTCGGTTGCCGCTTTCGACGCGCTCGACAACCCGATCGCGGCGCCCACGGTTGAGCTCACGTGCCTCGATGCCGGGGTCATCGGCGTGTCCGGTACGGATGTCACGGGGTTGGCGCCAGGAGTGACGGACTGCACGGCTACGGTTGACACGGCAGCGGACACGGCGCGGATCGCCGTGGTGGAACAGAGTGGTTTCGCGCTGCTCTTTACAGTAAGTCAAGACACGTACCGAAGTAGCGTTGTTTCGGGATCGATGCTGGATCTGGACCTCTGGATGATCCGCCCCTCCGGCGGTGACGGAGATCTGGGCTCGCTTCAGGGAACGCTGCAGTGGGACCCGAGTCAGCTCACCTATGTGGGCTCAACGGTCATCGAGAACGGTTTCACCTGGATACCGAACGAAACGAACGCTGCAAACGGAACGCTCGCCTTCGCCACGTTCAGTGCGACAGGTACTGCGAGTACGTTCGTGCTGGCCAGCGTCACGTTCACGGTTGGCGGAGCCGCAGGTGGTGGGACTGACCTGAGCCCCAGCGTAGCGGCGGCGGGGACAAGCTTGGGAGACGCGATCACGGGGCTGATCGAACCTGTGACTTCGGTAGTGGTAATCGACTAGTGCAGATGATGAGGTCGAAGAGATCGGAGACAATCATGAGAAGTCGTTATTTCTCGTTGCTGATGTTGGTTCTCCTCGTCGCCTGCACGGATGAGGCAACGGAGCCCGAGCCCTTGGAATTCGGTCCGCTGCCAGAACATTCCGTTCGTTTGAATATCGTGGCGGCACCGCAGGTGCGGGGAATCACGGTCACACGATTGCTGATCGACTCACGGTCGCTGGAGCTTGGTGCCTATCAGGGTCGTTTCAGGTTCGATCCAGAGAGGCTCGAGCTCATTGATGTGAAGATGCCGGACGACAACTACCGCATCGTGAATGTGAGCGGTGCTTCCAGAGGCGAGATTCGTTTTGCCGGCTTCACGGTGACGGGATTCGAGAGCCCGCTGGCGTTGGAGATGCGCTTCCTCAGCAAAAGCGAGTGGGAGCTCGACGACTTGATTGTGGAGCTCGAGGTCGTGGGCGACATCGAAGGCAACAAGGTGGCGCGACAGCGCATCCTGGAGCCGACGCGGACAATCGCGAGGTAATCGGCCCGTCGTTGAGGGTTTGTTGACGGGCGACCCTGAGATTCGAATCGTCGGTCAGCGGGAGCTTCTTTCCAGCATGCTGTATTGATGGCTTGCGTCCAACCTGTCAGATATGAGTGCGCCGCTCACTATCAAGCTCGACGATCCAGATTACCCGACGGCGCTTCGCGACCTCCCGCAGCCGCCACCGACCCTGTACATCCGGGGATGCCTCGAGCTACTCGAGCGGCCTGCGATCGCAGTGATCGGTACACGGGCCCACTCCGTGTACGGGCGTGACGCAACCGTTTCGTTTGTCGTAGGTCTCGTGCGTGCGGGTTACGTCATCGTCAGCGGGCTGGCCCGCGGCATCGACGGTATCGCGCACCGAACCGCTCTGGATGTCGGCGGTGACACGGTGGCCGTTCTAGGTACCGGTCTCGATGTCGCATATCCAGCGGAGCACGAGGATCTCGCCCGGGCCGTCGCCGAGCGCGGCTGCCTGGTGACCGAGTTTCCGGATGGCACGCCGCCGCGTAAGTATCACTTCCCTCAGCGCAACCGCATCATCGCCGGCTTGTCCCGTGCCGTGCTGGTGGTCGAGGCGGCAGAACGAAGTGGCGCCCTGATAACAGCTCACTACGCTTTGGAGGAGGGGAAGGAGATCTTTGCCGTCCCCGGCCCCATCCACAACGCCAGCAGCCGCGGCTGCCACCGTCTGATCCAGGACGGCGCAGCGCTGGCGACAACGGTAGCCGACATCCTTCACGTCCTGCAGTCGCGCACCGGCGAGCCGCTGCCGGAGCCGCTGGGCGCGGGGGTCGATCCGGAGGTGCTGGCAGGTCGGCTGCAACAAGAGCCGGAACCGCAGGCGTCCGATCTGGCGCAACGCGTCTGGTCACGCCTGGGCGCGGGCGCGGTCGAGCTGGAAGTGCTGGGCACATCTTTGACCGCTGCCCCGGCGGCGCTGGCGGCGGCCCTGGTCGAGCTGGAGCTGGCCGGCCTCGTTCAGAAACTGCCAGGACCGCGCTATGTGCGGGCCAGGCCATCAGGCCCCTGATCGTCGATTCCCCCGACTGACCGCCCTCCGGAACTCACCCGGGTATCACCAGTTGGAAGCCGGCGCCGGGATTGCGATCCCGCCGCGTTCTGCGAACTTTTGCCTAGCAGTTTCACCGTAAGTACGCCTCAGCGGGCCGATCTGGACCGGTCTAGCAGGGCAGTACGGAGCTGAATGAAGAGAGACTACTACGAGGTTTTGGGCGTGCCGCGTCAGGCGGACACCGACGCCATCAAGAAGGCCTACCGCAAGGCCGCGCTGAAGTACCATCCCGACCGGAACCCCGACGATCCGGGCGCCGAAGACCGGTTCAAGGAGGCCACCGAGGCCTACGAGGTGCTGCGCGACTCCGAGCTGCGCGCCATGTACGATCGCTATGGCCATGACGGGATCAAGGCCGCGGTCCGGGGCGGTGGCGCCGGATTCGGTGGCTTTGCCACCTTCGATGAAGCGCTCAACATCTTCATGCGCGAGTTCGGTGGGTTCGGGTTCGAGGAATTCTTCGGCGGTGGCCGGCGGCGCGGCGGACGACCGCGCGGATCGGATGTAAAAATCCGCGTCAAGCTGACGCTCGAAGATGTGTTGCGGGGAGTGAAGAAAACGATCCGCATGCCGATCCTCGATACGTGCGGGGACTGCGGCGGCGGCGGCGCCCGTGGCGGTGGAGCGCCGCAAGTCTGTCCGCATTGTGGCGGCAGCGGCCAGGTCCAGCAGGTGCAGCGTTCGCTGTTCGGTCAATTCGTGCGGGTGGGGGCCTGCGCCGCCTGCGGGGGCGAAGGCAGCATGATCACCGACCCGTGCTCGAATTGCCAGGGCGAGGGGCGTCGGAAGACTGAAAAGGCATTCGAGCTGGATATCCCGGCCGGCGTCGATAACGACGACTATCTGACGCTGCGGGGTCAAGGCAACGTGGGCCGCCGCGGCGGTCCTCCCGGCGATCTGCTGGCGGTGATCGAGGTAGAGCCCGATCGGCGCTTCGCGCGGCGCGGCGCCGACCTGGTGTACGATCTGCCGGTCACGTTCAGCCAGGCGGCGATCGGTGCGACGATCGAGATCCCGACCGTCGCGAAGAACGTGAAGGTCAAGGTGCCGGCCGGCGTCCAGACGGGTCACATCATACAGCTTCGCGGCAAGGGGTTACCGCACCTGCGGCGCGGCGGGACCGGCGACCTGATAGTGCGGGTCATCGTGGTGACGCCGACCGATCTGACGCCAGAGCAGCGCGAGGTGTTCGAATCGCTGGCCAAGATCGAGAGCCCGGCCCGCCCCGAAGAGGACGGCGCCGGATTCTGGCAGCGGGTGAAAGAAGCGTTCAAGGAATAAAGGAGCCAGCTCATGGCGGCTGATTGTCTGTTCTGCAAGATCGCCAACGGCGAGATACCCGCCGACATCGTCAAAGAGGCCGACGGCTGGGTGGCCTTCCGGGACATCAACCCGCAGGCGCCGACCCACATCTTGATCATCCCGCGGACCCACATCGCGACGCTCAACGATGTGAAGCCGGGTCAGAAAGAGCTGCTGGGTGACCTGCTGCTGGCGGCCAGGCGGATCGCCGCCGACGAGGGGATCGCGGAGGCCGGCTACCGGACGGTGCTGAATTGCAACGCCGGGGCAGGGCAGTCAGTGTTTCACGTTCACGTCCATTTGCTGGGCGGTCGCGAGCTGGGCTGGCCGCCGGGATGACGTTGACGGTGGGAGCGCGACCGAGTAGAATCGGGCCACGCGATAGATACATGGAGAGGGTAACGCCGGGCTTGGCCACGCGAAGACAGGCAAGCCGGCAACGAGTATTGAGGGATGGCTCACGATAGCCTCAAAGCACGAATCCGGGATGACATGAATGCCGCGCGGCGCCAGCAGGAACGGGACCGCGCGCGTTTACTCTCTACCATCCTCTCAGATATCCGGAATCGAGAGATCGAGGTTGGCCACGAGTTGGCGGACGAGGAAGTCGTCGAGGTGCTGTCGCGCGGCATCAAGATCCGCAACGAGGCGGCGGAGCAGATGGCCTCGCGTCCAGAGCTCGCCGAGCGCGAGCGCGGAGAGGTGAAGCTACTTACGGATTACATGCCACCTCAGCTGAGCGAGGAGGAGATTAGTCGGATCGTGGTGGAGGCGATCGAGTCGGGCGCTGCGAACCTGGGAGCAGTGATGGGCCGCGTGATGCCCGAGGTGAAGGGGCGGGCGGACGGTAAGCTGGTCAACCGCATCGTGCGTGACGAACTAAAGTCGAGGGGATCGGGTGACTAAGGTGCCGTTGGCACGACTACACTCCGACCATCGCGTATTCTTGCGTGGGGGCGCTGGTGAAATCGCACACCGGCGCCCCCTCTCGCTTTCAGGGCGGTTACCTCTGTGAATCGGCACGCGCTGGACGCGCTGGAATTCGATCGGGTCCTCGATATCGTCTCCGGCTACGCGACCAGCGAGCCCGGCTCCGAATCCGTGCGCCAACTGCTGCCGCTTGTTGACCGGAACAGCATCAACGCAGCTCTCGATCAGGTCGACGAGATGGTGGGCTGGCTGATTCGTGGCGAGGATTGGGGGCCGCCGCTCATCCCCGACATCCGCAAGCCGCTGCGCCGCCTGGCCATCCACGGGAGCATCTGGTCGGAGGTGGAGCTGATCGCCGCCAAGCGCCTGCTCAGCGGCGCTCGCGCCGTGCGCCGCGACCTTTTACCGAATGCGTCGCGCTTCCCGCGGCTGGGCGACCTGGCCTATGGGCTGCTCAAGGATGAGAAGCTGCAGGCACTGCTGGATAAGTCGCTGGATGAGGACACGCAAAGCCTCAAGGACGACGCGTCGGCAGAGCTCAAGCGGATCCGCCGCACCCTCCGTTCGTCGCGTGCCGACCTGGTCCGGGCGCTCGAATCGCTGATGGCTAGGCTGCCCGATCGGATCGCGGTGCCCGATGCCTCGGTGACCATCCGCGCTGGCCGGTACTGCATCCCGATCCGCCGGGAAGGACGCTCGGAGGTCGGCGGCATCGTGCACGACGAATCGGCCAGCCGGGCGACGCTGTTCGTCGAGCCCCCGTCGGCGATCGAGCCGATGAACGAGCTGCGCGAGCTGCAGCACACGGAGACCCGGGAAGTCGAGCGGATCCTGCGCAATTTGACCGACGAGTTGCGGCCCCGGGCCGCCGAGCTGGCCGATACGTTCGCGCGCCTGGTGACGCTCGATTCGCTGTTCGCGCGCGGACGTTACGCGCTGGCCCAGGGCTGCTCGCGACCGCGCCTGGTGAATTGGCAAGATGACGGTTACCGCGTGGTCCATGGCCGGCACCCGCTGTTGGCCGAGACCTCCGAGCCGCTGGTGCCCTTCGACCTGCTGATGAATCCGGGAGAGTACACGCTACTGATCACGGGTCCGAACGCCGGCGGCAAGACGGTGCTGATTAAGGCGGTGGGGCTGGTCAGTGCCATGGCGCAGGCCGGGATCCTGCCGCCGGTCGGGCCTGGCTCCGAGATCCCCGTGTTCAGTGGAATCTTCGCCGACATCGGCGATGAGCAGTCGATCGACGCTTCGCTCTCAACGTTCACCGCTCACCTGCGCAACCTCCAGGAACTGCTGAACGGCGCGGGCGCGGATTCGCTTTGTTTGATCGATGAGATCGGCGGCGCGACGGACCCCGTTGAGGGGACGGCGCTGGCGCGGGCCGTGCTGATCGAACTGGCCGACCGCCATTGCATGACGCTGGCCACCAGTCACCTGAGCGGCCTCAACACGCTGACCGGCGAGCATGTCGGAATCGTCAGCGCCGGGCTGGCTTTCGATCCTGAGCGCTTGCAGCCTCTCTACCGGTTGATCAAGGGACGGCCGGGCAGAAGTTACGCGCTGGCGATGGCACAGCGCGTCGGCTTTCCCACTAAGGTGCTCGAGATCGCTCGCGCCGGGCTGAGCCAGAGCGAAGTCGACGTCGCCCGGCTGCTGGCCGAACTCGAGGTCAAGGAGATGGAGCTGGAGGAGCGGATCGCCGAACTGGAGCGCAAAGAACGTGAGCTGTCGCAGCGCTCGGCGGCCCAGGCACAAGAGGCCACCGAGCTGGCGGAGCGGCAGCGCGAGATGGAACGGGAAGCGCACCAGAGGGCACGCGACTTCCTGCTGCAGGCGCGCAAGCAGCTGGACGAGGCGCTGAAAGCGGACCGGCAGCGCGCCCGCGAAGCGCGCTCCGAGCTGGAGGCCAGCTTGCGGGCGCACACGCAGGCGCTGCGCGAGGATGAGGAGAGCGATGCCGCGGTGCGGGAAGGAACGTTCGAGCCGGGCGACCGGGTGTGGATCTCGACCCTCGAGCGAGAGGGTCAGGTTTTGGAAACGCGCGGTTCGGATGTCGTCGTCGAGATGGGCGGCGTGAAGCTGCAGCTGGCGCCGGCAGTGCTGGTCAAGCGGTCGCGACGCCCGGCCGACGAGAAGTTGGCGACGACCTACAGCGCCCCCGACCTGGACGCGCACTCGGAGGTCGACTTGCGCGGGCTGATTGCCGATGAGGCGCGGATGGAGTTGATGCGGGCGCTGGACGCGGCGGTGTTGGCGGGACTGGGCGAGCTGCGAGTCATCCACGGGAAGGGTACGGGCGTGCTGCGAGAAGCGGTCGCCGAGTACGCGCGGACGGACAACCGTATCAAGTCGCACCGATTGGGCGCGGCCTACGAAGGTGGGAGCGGTGTCACGGTGCTGGCGTTGGAGTGACAGTGGTATCAGATGAGCTGATCGAAGAGATTCGCGCGCAAGCCGACATCCTGCAGATCGTCGGCGAGCACGTCACGTTGCGACGCAGCGGGCGGACCTATCGCGGTCCCTGCCCGTTGCATGGCGGCGAGGGCCCGAATTTTTCCGTCTACCCGGAACGTGGACTCTTCAAATGCTTCGTCTGCAGCGAAGGCGGCGACGTCTTTTCGTTCCCGATGAAGTTGCTGGGCCTTGACTTCATCGAGGCGGTGAAGTTCGTGGCTGAGCGCTGCGGGATCAGCGTGCCCGACGCCGACGAGGCACGCCGCGAGGAGGACCCCTTCCGTGACATTCGCGAAGCCGTGGCCTTCGCGGCCGACTGGTACCAGCGGCAGCTATGGGAGGACAAGCAAGGTGAGGCGGCGCGCCGCTACCTCATCGGGCGGCGCGGGCTGTCGGAAGAGGCGATCAAGCGCTTCGGCTTCGGCTTGGCGCCGGACGGCTGGCGCGGCCTGCGTGAGGCGGCGGCTCAACTCGAGATCGGCGACGATGTGCTGACCCGGGCGGGCCTGATCAAATCGAGTGAACGCGCCAAGGAGCCGTACGATCTGTTCCGCAACCGCTTGATGATTCCCATCTACAATCTGCGCAGCCGCCCGATTGGCTTCGGCGGCCGGAACCTGTCAGACGCTGACGACGCGCCCAAGTATATCAACTCGCCGGACACGCCGATCTTCCATAAAGGGCGCATCGTCTACGGCCTCAACTGGAGTCGCCACGCGATTCGCCGCAAGGAAGTCGTCCTGGTGGTCGAAGGATTCATGGACCTGGTGTCGCTGATGGCGGCCGGTGTGGAGAACGTCATCGCTCCACTGGGCACGAGCCTGACGGAACACCAGGCGCGCCTGCTCAGCCGCTACACCAAGAGGGCACTGTTGCTGTATGACAGCGATAAGGCCGGCCTGGTCGCCACCTTCAAGGCGGCTGACGAGCTGCTGCGGGCGGGTGTGCACCCCAGCGTCGCAACCTTGCCGCCCGGCGAAGATCCCGATTCGATCGTGCGCAAGGGCGGGTCAAAGGCGCTGGCGGAACACACGGACGTCGCCATCGATGTGTTGGATCGCAAGATCCAGATTCTGCAGCGGCGCGGCTACCTGGATAGCAGCGACGGCAAGCGGCGCGCCGTCGATGGGCTGCTGTTGACGGTGAGGTCGGTTGCGGACGAGGCGCTGCGAGACATTTACCTGGACCGGGTCGCGGCGGTGACCAGTGTCCGGCGCGCGACATTAGAGCGGGAGCTGAAGCGCGCGGTCGGTGGTGTTACCCGGCGAATGAAGCCGCTTCCCGCGACAGAGGCAGCGGGCAAGCGTTCGCTTCCCAAGCTGGGCGCGGAACGCAAGCTACTGATGTTGCTGTTGCGGGATCCATCGCTGACGATGCGAGTAGCGGAGCAGGTCGCGGCCGAGGATTTCTTGACGCCGGAATACCGCGAGATTTACCGGCGTCTCTTGACCGTGGCGAATTCGGGTTCGCAGGACGAAGAGAGCTGGAGAGGCAGTTGGCAGGATTGGGCCGACGAGTTGCCGACGCCGCTCTATGAGCGGGTTCAAGAAATCGCGACGGATCCAGAGCAGCTGACCAATCCAGAGGCGGTGCTCCAGGATGCCATGGCACGGTTGCGCCAGCGCGCTTTGCAGAAGCGGCTGGCCGACCTGATGACCGAGATGCTGGTCGCCGACACGGACGCCCAGGTGGGTCTGGCCACGCAAGTTCAGAAGATCCGGCAAGAGTTGGCGGCACTGGGCAGCCGCATGCCGGGACGTGGGTTTTTTCGCAGGAACTGATGCAACTTGAAAGAAACGGAGCCATGTCAGGTTTGAGCAAAGGATCGAGCGCGTTACAGCAGTTGTTGGATCTGCATGCGATCGACGTGCAGGTCCGCGATGCTGAGGACGAGCGCAAGCGCTATGAGGACCAGCTGCTGGTGGTGACGGAGGGTGTTGCCGGGCTGGAGGCGAGCCTCGAGCGTGTGAGCAACGAGTTGGAGCGGGCGCGGCTTGACGCGAGGACAGCTGAGCGGGCTGTGGATGACAAACGAGCGGCGCTGGATCGGCTACGTGGCCGGGTGAACATGGTCCAGAACCAAAAGCAGTACAGCGCGGCAAGCCTCGAGTTCGACCTGGTCAAGCAGGACCTCCGCAAGCTAGAGGACCGGGCCCTGGAGAAGTTGCAGGTCGTCGAAGAGCTCGAGAGCCGGAAGAGCGGCGTGCAGGCCGAACTGGACGTGGCGCGGTCCGAGGTCGGTCCGCTGGCCGACGAGGTCGAGTCGCGCCGCAAGAAACTGGACGAAGAGCTGGCCATCCTCCGCGATCGCCGTGACAACCTCGCCATCCGGATCGATGAAGCAACGCTGGTTCTCTACAACCGGATCCGCGGCGGACGCTCTGCGATCGCCGTAGCACCGCTAACCGATGAAGGCGTCTGCGGGCATTGCTTCACGGCGGTGACGGTCCAGCAAGAGATGCAGATCAGGGAGATGTCATCGCTGGTCTGCTGCGAGGGCTGCGGGGTCATTCTTCACCCGCAGGACGTAAAGAGTTGAGGTCGACATGTTGGGAGATGGGTGAGTCGGCGTGAAGCCGGTAATCTCTTTGCCCGCGGCGGTCGATCCCGCTGCCGTCGAGGCGCTGGTTACTCAGCTCAAGCTGCCGGAGGCGGTCGCCGCAGTGCTGATCCGCCGGGGCTACGGCGAGCCGGAGTCGGCGAAAGGCTTCCTGCGGCCGCAGCTCAAAGACCTGCATGACCCCTGGTCGATGGCGGACATGACGAAGGCGGCGGACCGCATCGTGTCGGCGATCGAGCGGCGCGAGCCGATCCTGGTCCATGGCGACTACGACGTCGACGGCGTCTGCGGTACCACGCTGCTGGTTCGGGCGCTGCGTGAGTTGGGTGCGCTGGCCGAAGCGTTCGTCCCCAATCGCCTGAAGGATGGCTACGACTTCGGGCCGGCCGGCCTGGCAGTGGCCGCTGAGCGGAACTGCCGGGTGATCCTCACCGTCGACTGCGGGATCGTCGCCCATCCGACCATCGCCGCAGCTCAGCGACAGGGCATCGACGTCGTGGTCGCCGATCACCACACGCCGACGGCGGAGTTGCCTCCGGCCGTCGCCGTACTGGACCCGCACCGTCCCGACTGCGGCTATCCCGAGCAGGTGCTGTGCGGGGCCGGCGTCGCCTTCAAGCTGTTGCAGGCGGTGTTCGAGCGTCAGGGCCGTAGCGTCGAAACCCTCTATAAGTACCTCGATCTTGTCGCGATTCCCACGATCGCTGACCTGGTTCCGTTGACCGGTGAGAATCGTATCCTGGCACGGTTCGGTTTGAAGGTGTTACAGCGGACGCCCAACCCGGGGCTGCGGGCGCTGTTGCGCGTCGCCGGTCTCAGAACGGACCGGCCGGTCAACGCCGGTCAGATCGCCTTCGTGATCGGCCCGCGGCTGAACGCGGTTGGGCGGATGGGCGAAGCGATGCGGGCCGTGCGGCTGCTGCTAACCGATGATGAGAGCGAGGCGCAGAAACTGGCCGTTGTGGTCGATTCGGAGAACCGCATCCGCCAAGAGGTCGATCGCGCCACGCTAGAGGAGGTGAAGGAGAAGCTCGAGGCCAGCTTCGACGAGGAGCGGGACCGGGCCATCGTGCTTGCCTCGCCGGATTGGCACCCCGGTGTGATCGGAATCGTCGCCTCGCGCGTCGTCGAGCAGTATTTCCGGCCTACGGTGCTGATCGCTCTCGATGGCGACAGCGGACGCGGGTCCGGCCGTTCGATCCCGAGGTTCCATCTCTACGAGGCGCTGAAGGCGTGCGAAGGCCATCTGGAACAGTTCGGCGGCCACGCCGCGGCGGCCGGGGTGCAGATCCGTAGCGAAAACGTGCCGGCGTTTCGCGAGGCGTTGAACGCGATCGCCCACCAGCGCCTGGCGCCCGCCGACCTGAGCCCGCGCCTGCGGGTCGACCACGAGCTGGCGATCTCCGACGTCACGACGGAGCTCTGGCGGTTCCTCGTGCATTTTGGGCCGTACGGGCAGGGGAACCCCAAGCCGGTGTTCTACGCCCGCGACGTGCGGCTGCGCGGGGCGCCCGAAGTCGTCGCCGAAGAGCATCTGCGGTTGCGTCTGGAGTCGGGTGCGGGAGCCGCGTCCGAGGCGTTCGCCTTCGGGCTGGGCGGCGAAGCGGAGGGGCTGAGCGGGTCAACCAGCGTCGATCTGGCCTTCCGGCTGGGGCTGCGTGAGTGGCAGGGGATCGAGTACATGCAAGCGCAGGTGGTCGACGTACGGCCGAGCGAGGCGGCTTGGGCGACATCCGAATCGTAGCTGGGCGCTGGGGCCGTCGCCGGCTGAAGGCACCCCAGGGCCGCGCGGTCCGTCCCACGCCCGAGCGGGTGCGCGAGGCGCTGATGAGCCGGCTGACACCGCTGCTGGAGGGCTCCCGAGTTCTGGATCTGTTTGCGGGAAGCGGCGCTTTGGGTCTGGAAGCGCTGTCGAGGGGCGCGGAGCACGCCACGCTTGTCGAGCGGGACGGGCAAGTCGTCCGGCAGTTGCGGGCCAACGTCGCCGCCTTCGAAGCGGAGCAGCTGGTGACCATCGTGACGGGTGACGTGTTTCGTTACCTGGAGGGCCTTGGCAGGCTAGCTTTCGATATCGCGTTCGCCGACCCGCCGTACGGCGAGGGACTTGCGACGCGCGTGTTGAAGCGGTATCTGCGGGATCCGTTCGCGCGGATCTTGACCGTCGAATACGGCTGGGGCGAAGAGCTGGAGTTGCCGCCGACCGCCACGCAGAGGCGTTACGGTGATACGGCGATCGCGTTCATCGTCGCCGACGATCTGGAGGAGGGCTGACATGGCTGATCCCAGGGTTGTCATCTACCCGGGCTCGTTCGATCCACTGACGGTAGGGCACGAAGACATCGCGCGGCGCAGTCTGAAGTTTTCAGACAAGTTGATCGTCGCCGTCGCCCACCACCCGACTCAGCAAAAGGATAGGCTGTTCAGCGTCGAGGATCGCGTGGCGATGATCACCGAGTGCTTTGCTGATGAACCGCGGATCGAGGTGGCGGAGTTCAGCGGATTGTTGGTCGATTTTTGCCGGCGGCGCGGCGCGCAGATCGTCGTGCGGGGGCTGCGCGCGGTGAGCGATTTCGAATATGAATTCCAGATGGCGCTGATGAATCGCGAACTGTGGCCGGATCTCGAGATGGTCTTCATGGCCCCAGCCGGCGACTACACTTTTCTCAGCGCTTCGCTGGTACGGGAGATCGCTTCGCTGGGTGGTGACGTGGAACGCTTTGTGTCGCCGCCCGTGCTGCGCCGGCTGAGGCAAGTGATCTAAGCTAGCAGCGATGGTATTTCTCCAGAAGCTTGCCGAACGTGCCGGGATGGCCGGACGCCGCATCGTGCTCGTCGAGGGCGAGGACGAACGGGTGGCCGAGGCCGCGGTTCGTCTCCAGCGAGCCAACCATGTCGAGCCCGTCCTGCTGGTTCCCGATTTGTCGGTACCGCCGCCACCGGAATGGAAGGGCGAAGTGCGCTGCCCGAAGAATGATCCGCAGCTGGAGCGTTACGCCGAACTCTATCGCCAGCGACACGCGCAGCGGGCGCTTGGACTCGACGCGGCCCGCGAGCAGCTTTGCGATCCGTTGTATTACGCCGGCGTCATGGTACTGGCCGGCGATGCCGACGCCGCGGTGGCCGGGGCGACCCATGCCACGGGCGATGTCATCCGCGCGGCGCTCCGCTGCGTGGGCACGGCGGCCAACGCCTCGATGGTCACGGGCGCGTTCTACATGGTCGTCCCATCTTTTCGTGGGACGCCCGAGCACGAAGTCCTGACGTTCGCCGATGCCGGGGTTATACCCGACCCGGACGCCGAGCAGTTGGTCGAGATCGCGGCGCAGGCCGCCGAGATGCGCCAGGTGATCGTCGGTGACGAGCCGCGGGTCGCCTTCCTCTCCTTCTCGACGCGGGGGAGCGCCGACGGGCCGGACGTCGACAAGATGCGGCGCGCGCACGCGCTCTATCGCGAGCGATATCCGGGCGTCAAGTCGGATGGAGAGCTGCAGGCGGATGCGGCGCTGATCCGCCACGTCGGCCAGCGTAAAGCGCCCGACAGTCCTGTCGCAGGCCACGCCAACGTGCTAATCTTCCCGGACTTGGGGGCGGGCAATATCGCCTATAAGCTGGTGGAACGCTTGGCCAATGCCGTCGCGATCGGTCCGATCCTGCACGGACTGGCGTGCCCCTACAACGATCTGTCCCGGGGGGCTGATCCCGGCAGCATCGAGTCGGTGGCCTACGTCTCGGCGCTGATGGCGGCGGCGCCCCAGGGAGACCGGTGATTGGACGTTCAGGGAGGGCAGATGAATTTTGAGATCTCTCGTCAACAAGACGTGACGGTCGTTGAGGTTACAGGCCAGCTGATCGTCGGGAATCGGCAAGAACTGAAGGACGACGTGTTGAAGCTGTTGGAGTCGGGCTCGCGGAAGTTTCTCATCGATTTTCGCGACACCGCGTATATCGACTCGTCCGGTCTAGGTGTGTTGGTCAGCCTCTCGAAGAAGATTCGTGAGAAGGGCGGCGAGCTGCGGCTGTCCAATCTGAACGAAGATCTGCGCACCCTGTTCGAGCTCACCAAGCTTGACACGCTGTTCCATATCGCCGACTCCCGGGCCGAGGCACTGAAGCACTTCTGAGCCTGAGATGCGCGGGCGGCAGGAAGGCCAGCGAACCGCGCTCATCGTCACGCGGCGCCCGGAGTTGGGCGCCGAGCTGACGGAGGCCATCGACCAGCTTGGCCTCGATTCCTATGTCGTCTCCACCCTGGACCACCTCGAGAGCCACGCCGACGCCCGTCCGGCCCTCGTCATAGCCGACCTGGCACTGGATCCCTCCGAAGAGCAGTGGGCCTCACTCGGCCAACTTTTCCCGCGCTCGGTCATCTGGGCGGTCAGCGAGTCCAGCGAGACCAGCGGTCGCGATGTCACGGCGGCGTTCAAGCACGGCTGCCACGATTGCCTGCCCTATCCCGTCTCGCATGAAGAGCTGGCTCGGAAGCTGGGAGCGATTCTGGCGCCGCCCGGCACGCGGACCGGCGAGCTGGATCGATTCATGTCGAACGAGATCAAGCTCGAGCTGCCCAGCGACGTGTCGATCATCGAGCACGTGGTCAAGCTGCTGGTCGGGTACGTGCGCGATTACCGCAGCTTCGGCCCGCGCCAATTGGTCAACCTGCGGGTCGCGCTCAGCGAGGCGTTGTCCAACGCGATCATCTACGGCAACGAAAGCGATCGCACCAAGAAGGTCAGGCTGCGGGCCAGCGTCGATGCGTGGACGATCAAAGTGCAGATCACCGATGAAGGCCCCGGGTTCGACCACAGCGAGAAGCGTGACCCGACTCACGATGATGCCATCGAGCAGTCGAGTGGCCGGGGACTGTTCCTGCTCCGGCAGCTGGCCGACGATGTTTCGTTCAACGAGATCGGAAACTCGCTGACGCTGACGCTGCGCAGCGAATGGAGCGAGGCGCCACCGATCGAGCCGGTGCGGGCCGTGGCCGCCGACGCCGAGGCGCTGGCGGCCCAGGTGGAGCGGCTGCGTGCCAGCCTGGACATCGATCTGCACCTGTGGGCGGAGACCATCGACGGCGAACTGCGCCACCTGGCGCCGACCGACGGTCAGGTCAGCGGGCCGGACGGCACGCTCCACTGGCTGCACACGCCAGGTATGCGCTATGCCGTGCAAGTTTGGCCGGGCGGTGACGAAGCGTCGGAGCGTTGGGCGGAGTTCGCGCGCAGCTTGCTGGACGAGACGCTGAGCTATCGGCTGCGCCTGGCGGAAGGGCGGCGCGATCTGGCCGAGCGCCAGGAGGAGATCGAGCTGCTGCACGGCATCACCGAGACGTTGGGCGCGGTGATACGGCTGGAGGAGGCGGCCGTTCAGATCCTTGAAGGCGTGATCCGCGTGACCGGCGCCGATCGCGCCTCGCTCTGGATCTACGATCCCGAGGCCGAGGAGTTGGTGTTGGCGGCCTCGGTCGGACCCTCGCGGATTCCCGTGGAGCGCGTCCCCGTCTCCTCACCCGTCTCGGTTTCCGCACTGGCCTTCCGCGAGAATCGGACGATAAGGTTGGACGAGGCGCGCGACCTGCCGTCCGGATTGGCGGAACGCTTCAAGTCGCAGCCTGAGCCTTGGGTCGCCGTACCGGTCAGCTACTCACAACCCGGCGGTGGCCGGCGGGCCGTAGGGGTTCTGAATCTGATCGGCCGCCGTTCAGGTGCGGTTGTCTCCGACGCCAGCGAGACGCGCCTGTTGCAGACGCTGGCTCGCCAGATCGGCAGCGCGGTCGAGAACCTGCGCCTGTTCGAGGAGATCTTGGCGCGCGAGAAGCTGATCGGCGAGCTGGCGCTGGCCCAGGACCTACAGATGAAGCTGTTACCGGATCTCAGCGAGTTCCACGAGATCGCCGACGTCGCCGCCCGCTGCGTCCCCGCGCGCCCGGTCGGCGGCGATTTCTATCAGCTGTTCCGTCTGTCCGATGGCAAGATCGGGGCGATGCTCGGGGATGTCACCTCGCACGGGTTCGGGGCTTCGTTGATCATGGCGCTGTCGATGAGCGTCATGGCGGTCTACGCCCGCGAGACCGTGTCGCCCGGCGATCTGCTACGCGCGATCCACCGCGCACTGATCCAGAAGCTAGAAAGCACGGAGATGTTCATGACCGTGTTCTATGGGGTGATCGACCCGGCGGAGCAGACGCTGGTCTACGCCAACGCCGGGCATGCGCATGCCTTCCGCTTTCATGGCGATGAGCCGGCGCAACGGCTGATGGCGACGAGCCCGCCCTTGGGAATCGCGCAATACGGATCGTACGGCGAGTCGCGGGTGGCCTGGCAGCCCGGCGACCTACTCTGTCTGTTCACGGATGGACTGACGAACCCATCGCTCAAGACGACCGAAGCGGCAGTGGTCGAGGCCGTCGACCGTCTGCGCAGGCGGCAGGCCTCCGAGATCATCGCCGCCATGTTCGAGGCCCGCGGTCGCCGGGGCGGGGAAGCCCCGGACGACCAGACGGCGTTCGTGTTGCGTGCCTGAGGAATTGCGTTGAGCCAGCCGCCACACCCGACGGCGAAGAAGTCGCTCAGTCAGAACTTTCTCGTCGATCCGAACCTGCAGCGCAAGATCGTCGCGGCGCTGAAGGCGACGCGGGACGACCTCGTTCTGGAGATCGGACCCGGCACGGGCGCGCTGACCCAGCACCTGGTAGGCCAGGTCGGCCGCCTGACGCTGATCGAGCTGGACGACGCGCTGGCCGCGAAGTTGAGCGAGGAATACGGCAACCGCTCCGACGTCGAAGTCATCCACGGCGATGCTCTGGCGATCTCACTCGCGCAGATCTCCGCGGACCAACCGCTCAAGGTCATCGGCAACATCCCCTACGGGATCACGACACCGCTCATCTTTCATCTGCTGGACAGCCGGCCGCGGCCACAGGTCATCGTGCTGACCGTGCAGCGTGAGGTGGCGGACCGCCTGGCCGCGCGCCCGGGCAGCAAGCAGTACGGTGCGCTGACCGCCGGTGTGCAGGCGGTGGCCCGCGTGGAATCTTTATTCAGGATTTCGCGCAAAGTCTTCCGGCCCCAGCCCGACGTCGATTCGGCCGTCGTGCGCATCACTCCGCGAATGCCACCGCCGCTGACGCCAGCACAGGAGACGGCCTTCCGCACCCTGACCCGCGCCGCCTTTAGCCGCCGCCGCAAACAACTCCAGAAGGTCCTGCGTCAGGCACCCGAATTCGCATTGAGTGCGACGGAAGCTGACGCACTCCTGACCTCTCTCAACATCGATCCCGCAACTCGCCCCGACGCCTTACCCGTCACCGATTACGTCCGTTTATCGGGCGCGTTGCTGGACCGCCGCTCCTAGGCAAGCCGTCAGCTTTCCCTTGCAACCTGAGGGCTAGAGAGGCGAAGTCCTCGAGTGCCTCAAGAAGGGGACTACTGAGGGTCTTGACGGGAAGGAGGCCGCGGCTTAGACTTTGTTTGTTCGAGCAACAAACAAAGCTGCTAGCTTGGCAGCCGGCACGCTTCGGTGCCTGCCACAGATCACGCCTGATGGAGCTAAAACCATGAGAAGGTCGCTCTCTATTCTGGCTCTCTTCCTACTGGTCGCGCTGGCGGCGCAGGCGGCAGGTGCCCAGACGACGACTGGAAGGATCGTGGGGACGATCACCGACCAAGCCACCGGGGGCGGCATCTCCGGTGCAGACGTCTGGTTGGAGGGGACACGCGTTCATGCCCTGACGAGAAATGACGGTCGGTTCGTTCTCGTCGCCGTCGATCCTGGGGTCTACACGCTTCGGGTGGTTCGAATCGGGTACGGGGACCGGGAGACGCAGGTGACCGTGATCGCGGGCGAAGCCACCGAGGTGAACTTCGCTCTCGAGTTGAAAGCCATCGATCTGGACGAGATCGTGGCGACCGGATACGGAACGTCGAGCCGGCGGCAGCTCACCGGGGCGGTGTCATCTATCTCGGGCGACGAACTGGCCCTCAAGGCGGCGCCGACGGTGACCATTTCCGGTGCGCTCCAGGGCCGGGCCCCAGGCGTGCAGGTGCTTACGGCGTCGGGGCTGCCCGGCGTCGGCACAAGCGTGCGCGTGCGGGGCACCAACTCGATCACCGCCAACAGCGAGCCGCTGTACGTGGTGGACGGCGTCCCCGTCACTCAAGGGACGTCCTCGTCGGACCCGACGCAGAATCCGTTGGTGACCATCAACACCAACGACATCCAGTCGATCGAGATACTGAAGGACGCGGCCGCGACGGCCATCTACGGGTCGCGAGGTGCGAACGGGGTGGTTCTCATCAGCACGCGCAGCGGGGGAGAGTTGGGCAACGTCGTCACGGTCGAGTCGAGCTACGGTGTGCAGGACGCGGCCAAGACGATCGATGTTCTCAATGGCCAGCAGTACAGGCAACTCCGTAACGAGGCGATGGTCAACGTTGGTCAATTACCTCAGTACACGGACGAGGAAGTGTCGGGCGCGAGTTCGACCGACTATCCCAGCCTGCTTCTCAGGTCGGCGCGTCAGCAGAATCACTCGCTCACCCTCTCGGGGAGCAGCGGTGGTACCCAGTACCTGGTCTCGGGCAACTTGCTGGAGCAGCAGGGCATCGTGCGGGGGACCGACTTCCGCCGGTACGCGGGCCGCGTGAACCTCGAGCGCGACTTCACCGACCGGTTCCGCGCCGGTACGAACCTCCACATCACGCGGATACGCCACAACCTCTCCCAGGTGGAGAACGGCCAGCTGGCAGGGAACTCCCGCGGTCTGCTGGCCGCGATGGTCTTCGATCCGGCGCTGCCCGTCCGTGACGAGAACGGCGAGTACAACAAGCAGGCGGTGCTCGGAGAGTTCGTCAATAACCCGGTCGCCACGGTGAACGAGCTCATCGAGCGCCGAAACGAGACCCGCGTGGTGGGAAGCCTATTCGGCGAGTACGCGTTCACTTCCGACCTCCGGCTGCACAACCGCTTCGCCGTCAACTTCTGGGATGCGTTCAATCCCTTCTACGCGCCGAGCATCATCCAGGAGGGCTTCCAGTCCAACGGCTCGGCGAACGTGTGGCAGGGGCGCTCGACCGAGCTCCTCAACGAAACGTTCCTCACTTACGACCGCGCCGACGTCGGTCCGGGTGACGTGACCCTCCTGGGCGGCTTCACGTTCCAGGAAAGTGACTTCAACTTCACGAACGTGGCGGCCGCCGACTTTCTGGTGGAAGATCCGATGTGGAACGCCCTCCAGGGGGGAGCGCAGCGCCCCACGGTGTCATCGGGGGCCAGTGACTGGAC
>JBFJOD010000019.1:0-32292 GCA_041617795.1 Gemmatimonadota bacterium
CCCCCGCGGCGCTCAGCAGCGCCAAGAGGGCAAATTGACGGCGCTGAACGGCGCGCCCCGACACGAGCCCCGCAGGACCCTCGAGCGAGAGGCCACCGAGAAGTCGCAGGTAATACATAGGCTAATCGCAGCAAACGACGGGCAGACGACGCTCCCGTGACGAACGCACGACCACCCAAGACTATCCATGATACCGGTAAGCGCTGTATGTGGCCAGCACTTCGTTCGGCGTCCTGGCGTTCGTCTACGGCCCCAACTCAGCTGATTTGCCGAGCAGCACAAGGAGGAACAGGATGAGAATCGGCTTCACCATGGGCGGGTCCTCGGCTGCCATCGTCTCGCTTCTCGCGCTCGCCGGGTGTGCGACCCTGCGACCAGCGGGAGAGAGCCTGCAACGCCTGCACGTTGCCAATACTCTGGGCCACGCGTTCGAGATCTATCACAACGACTATCACCTGGGGAACGTGAGCCCGGGCGACTCGAAGATCTTCGTGCTCTTCACCAATGAAGGCCCGTCGCGAATCTCGGTCGTCTCCGAGAGGTGGCAAATCGCCGAGACGCGGGTCTTTCTCCCGCGAGAAAGCAGCTGCTGGTCCCTAGCTCTCGACCGCCGTCAGCTGTTCAATCGCTACATGGAAATCGGATCATGCGCAACGTGATCGCGACGTTGTCGCTCTTGTTCGCTGCCGGCGCCTGCCAGGAAGTAGTGGTGCTCGAGCCCGAGAACGAGCACAAGGTGATGGTATCGATGGCAGTCGAGCGACTGGAGCCGGGTATCTCGCGCCTAATGTTCGTCGCCACAGCGCAGCCGGCGGATACGCTCTACTGGGAGATTCGTTACCCCAGTGCGAACAGTCAGCTTGTCGCTTTGGGAATGGATATCCCACAGATCTTCGATGGCACCTTCACCATCGAGGAGAACATCGCCTTTCGCAACGAGGCGATCTTCGCGCTGGATTTCCTGGCGTGGACGCCGCGAAGCGATACGGCACGTGTGCGTTTCGTGAACCCATGAAACATTGCTTTGGAGGGAGGACTCCGCTTCTGACTCACCCAAAGACTGGCTAGAAGCCTGCAAGGCGCCGCGGCCGCGCTGCGGTGCCTTGCCCTCCCTTCCTTTACCTGTCGCTGGCAAGATCCAAGGAGGAACAGTACCGCGTGACCAGCTGAGTGTTAGTCGTTGGGCAGCCGATCTATTTCCGCGGCTTGGCCCGCCGCTGCGAGACTGTGCCCCGACGATCGGGCAGGCCGGCGTCCTGGCACAGCCGGTACGGTAAATCCTGCACGAACGACAGCTCGCCGGCCGCACCGCGCTCCCGGACCTGAACGCGGAAGGTTCGCGACCCGAGATCGGGAGTGAACCGCACCCGGAGACCCGCCAGCGGCACCCGGCCCGAGCGGTCCACCACCGCGACCAGCGCTGCGCCCGTCTCCCGGGCCAGACGCTGCAGCCGGACCACCGGCGCCCGCGACCAGTCGGCGCCCTCGGCCACCACCAGGCCGAAGGCCCCGCTCCTCAGCAGCTCCTCCGCCGCCACCAGCACCCCCGCCGCCGCCGGCGGCCGCACCACCCAGAAGGGCGCCCGGCCATGCGGCCCCGATCTGCCAAACACCCAGGGCGCCGGCGCCAGCGTTCCCGTCCCATCCACGTAGGCGGCCCCGGCCCCGGTCTCGCGCACGGCGGTCACCAGCTGCCTCAGCAGCGCCGTCTTCCCCGCCGAGCGGGGGCCCGCCCACTCGCTGACCCGCCCCCGGGGGACACCGCCAAGCAACACCTCGTCCAGCTCCGGCCGGCCCAGAGGCCAGGCCGAGGCCCCTGTCCGGGCCAATAACTCCTTGGCCCGGGCCAGGGACCCGACCTGTTGGGGGAGGGTGGAGAGGGCGGAGTGGGCAGGAAGGGCGAAGGCTGGAGCACTGCTGGAGCTAGACATAGACGTGGCTTCGGTCGCTCGGCTTTCGGGTCAGGGTTTTCGCGGCCCTGAACCCGAAGATACACCGAAAGCAGCCGGCCGGCAAGCACTTGTTACTGTGAACCCACCCACCATCGCCCGACCCGCTTGTCAGTCCGGGATTATCTCCAGACCGAGCTCTGTTCCGGCAGCACGAATCCGCTCGTCGAGCGATAGGAGGCGCGTTTCGGGCACCAGCGAACGCGCTAGCAGCGCCGAGGCGAGGTGAATGGCGTCGAGGGTTCGGATCGGCTCGTGCGGGAAGGGGCGGCGGGCGCGCTCCGACACCTCCGGATCGAGGCTGAGGATGGCCCAGTGTTCGGCAGCCTGCCGCAGCCGGGCGCGCCGCTCGGCGGCGGCACCCTCACTCAGCTTACCCGTCGCGGTGGCGCGGATCAGCACCCGCTCACACTCGATGAGCGTCAAGTCCGAGGATAGGATTAGCTCCGACTGGGCAAGCGCGGAGCGCGCGACCTCCGCTCGCGGCTCACCCAGGAGCCAAGCGAGAACCGCGCTCGACTCCGCGTAGAGGTTCACCGCTCACCACGCTCCTCGGCGAGCAGCCTGGCGGCTTCGCCGGCGGGCAGCGCCGCTTCCAGGCGCGGATACAGATCGGCGCGGTTCGGGGCACCCAGCCGGCCTCGCCCACTCCATGCGTGTTCCGCCAGCGCCGCGTGGGCCGTTTGCTCGCCGGCGCGGCCAGGTTTCCGCAGTTCGGCCACCACCACACCCCGATCCGTGACCAGCACCCGCTCGCCGCCACGGACCAGGCGAACGTAGTGACTGAGTCGGTTTTT
The DNA here is from genome assembly GCA_041617795.1 of Gemmatimonadota bacterium. Lineage (GTDB taxonomy): Bacteria > Gemmatimonadota > Gemmatimonadetes > Palauibacterales > KS3-K002 > JBFJOD01. Next base: position 2,747 of record JBFJOD010000019.1, read on the forward strand.
GAGCTCGCGAATACCCACGGTCTTCATGCCCTGAATGTAGCTACACGTAGCCACATCGGAAAGATTCGATCCGGCACCGCCCGACGCCGGGCACCCCCTGCTTACAAGGTCGCGCCGCGCGCTCATCGACGCGTCAACGACCTGCCAGAGTCTTCAATTAGTTAGTCAAACGCGGATTGAGAAACTGAGATCAGGGCTCCAGGCTGACGGCCCGGAAGCGGACGTCGGGGTCGGGCCGGCCGCGGGGGAAGCGGACGTTCTTCAGCAGGCGCCGGTTGTCGCCCCAGGTGAGATAGAAGGCCGACTCATCGACGGTGCCGCCGTTGTAGTCGCCCATGTAGCAAGCCTTGACCAGCGGATCGAAGTTCGGGTTGAGGGGCGGCACGTCGAACGACTCGGCGGTCACCCGCTCGTTGACCCAGCTGCGGCCCTGGTCGGTAGAGACGGCGCGGTAGACATCGAGCTTGCGGTTCCCCCGGTCGTTTCGCCGGTCGTAGAAGAAGACACTGACCTGGCCTTCGGGCCCCACAGTAAGGACCGGCATGAAGTTGTCGTTGGTCGTCTCGTCGGCGCCGGCGCTGACCGCCCGGCCCTTCACCAGGTTGAGCGGATCGCTCCAGCTCTTGCCGCCATCCTCGGAGCGGACGACGAAGATATCGGCGGCATCGCCCCGCGCCTGGCGGCCGGGGTCGGCCGCATAGGCGATGTAGAGGTTGTCCTCGCCGGGACCGTCGCTGCGATCGACGCCGATGCTGGGGAACTCGTTCACCCGGATGTGTCCGTTCAGGGCGGGTCGGAAGCAGGAAGCGGTGGCGCTACGGTCGGCGATCCGCGTGAACGTGGCGGCCGTCAACTCGGGGTCCCACGACTTGCCGCCATCACCCGAGCGGCGCAGCCGAATGTGCCCGTTTCTGAGGCCCGAGCGGTCCTCCCAGGCCACGAAAAGCTCACCGCGCCGGCCCACGACCGGCATAGCGCCCTGCACGCCGCTGCCGGACTGCGAGAGTCGAGTCGCTTCGCTGTAGGTCTTCCCGCCGTCGCTCGAGCGCGAGAAGAGGATGCGCGAGGGGCCGCGGGGCGGGAACTCGGTCCAGACGACGTAGACGTCGCCATCGCGGCGTCCACCACTCGCATCCACGGCGATCATCTCTTTGTCCTGAAAGCCATCGGGATCGAGGCCCGGGATCAACACGGGCTCGCCGAACGTAACCTCGCCCTTCGTCTTCTTCGAGCGGGCCACACCGATGTAAGAGCGGGCCCGCGCGTCCACGGTCAAGGTGGCGAAGTAGAAGTTGCCGTCGCGGTCGACGGCCAGCGCCGCGTCGCCCAGGTTGCGGCCGCTGGCGGTGGGAGCCAGCACACCGGCATCCGTAAAACTGTCGCCGCCGTCCAGCGAGTAGGCGTAGCCGGTCATGCTGTTCTGCCGGGTGAACTCACCGGAATCGTTGAAGCCCACGACTATCACATCGCCGTGACGAGCTACGGATGTCTCGCTCTGTGTGGTGTTGTTGCCGCGGTCGGTGGATGGATCGTTGACCAGCAGGTCGTCGGCACCGCTCCCGAACCTTCCGCCCTCACCGCAAGCGGCCACAAAGGCGACGATGATCGCAAGGCGAACGAAAAACGAATCACGCATGACGGCAACCGCCTAGAGGCCGAGGCGCCGGGAAACCGACTGCAGGATCGAGTTCTCCAGCGTCCCGTTTGACGGCAGTGGCCGGCCGCCCAACGGCCCTTCCCCTCCACGCACCGTGGCGATGAACGTCGGCGTTACCGTCAGGCGCAAACCGCCATCGCCCGCCGGCTCGAGCGCGAACTCCAGCACGTACCTGCCACCCTCGTCCCCGATAAAGCGGCGAAACTCTTCGGGAACCAGCCGCGCCAGCTCGTCCTGCGCCAGGGACACCGATTCGCTATTGAAGCGCGTCTCCTGGCCAGCGGCAAACGCTTCGACCAGACCGGCCTCGAGATCGTCCGCCAGATCCGAGGCGAACGCATTCCGGGCGACCAGCTCGGCGGTCAGCGCATCGACGACGCGGTCGGGACTCTGTTCATAGATGGCGAAGTTCAGCTGATCAGGCATCTGGCTACCCATTTCATAAGAACAGGCAACGGCGAGGAGTGCGAGCAAGGGCGCAAGGCGCCGGCCGACGGGATTAGACATCAGGTGACCGCTCCGCTGCAGGCGACTCAAGTGTAGGCTGATCTCAGCCCTCAATCTATCTCTACCGGCGACGAAATCGAAATTCCGGGCTCTATCGCCTAATACGGACTACCGGCCGGCCGGGTTTCGACCCCGGCGGTCAGTTCCTATGTTGACGGTTGACTGTGCGATACCCCAATCACCGACAGGGGGGTCCCCATGCTCTGGCTGCTCCTGATACCCGGGGTTCCGTTGGCAGCACTCCTGGTCTTGTGGCTGATCGGCGAGCGCGGTCATCTCATGCTGCCGTCCACGCGCCAGGCGCTCAAGTCCAAATCCAATGGTCCACGGCAACCGTTCATCAACAGTGTGCACGGATACGTCTACGGGCGCTGGGCTTTCCAGTACATCAGCTTCTTCATCCACACAATGCTGCCACGCATGACGCCCTCGTTTAAGCGCTGGTGGGCTGACCGCTATCACGGAAAGGTACTGACCACGGAACTGGCGCGCCGGATCATCACGCTGGATCATGAGATCAAGCGAACGGACCTCGAGCAGATCATCCCCTATCCCATCGCGCGCGACATCGTGCTGAAGGGGCCGCCTAGCGTGACCCTGATCGACTGCCCCTGCCGCGCGGCCCGCGAGGCTCCCTGCCAGCCGCTCGACGTCTGTATGATCGTCGGCGAGGGATCCTTCACGCTGGAGCATCATCCGCAAAGATCGCGGCGCATCACCCAACGCGAAGCCCTTGATGTCTTGCAGGCCGAACACGAGCGCGGCCACGTGCACGCCGCCTACTTCAAGGACGCATGTGATGGCCGCCTCTTTGCAATCTGCAATTGCTGCGCTTGCTGCTGTGGTGGGCTGGAGGCGATGGTCAGCTACGGGGTGCCGATGGTCGCCTCTTCCGGCTACGTGGCGCAAGTGGACGAGCTCGCCTGCATCGCCTGCGGCGACTGCGAAACCGCCTGCCCCTTCCACGCGGTCAGGCTGGAAGAAACTTCTGTCGTCACTTGGGAGAAGTGCATGGGCTGCGGGGTGTGCGAAGGGCTATGCCAGACCGGAGCGATGACGCTGGTGCTGGATGAGCGGAAAGGTCTGCCGTTGGATGTGCAGACGATCGGCGTCGAGCCAGCAGTCGCTGTTCACTGATCACGAATCGAGGGGCTATGTCCGACCTGACCGATCTGTCGCAGGGCGATCTGTTCGCGCCGCCCGATCCTATCGTCACTTGCAAGACGCTGGGCGAGTTGCACGGCCTGATCAGCAAGTGCGTAAAGTGCGACGAGCTGGCGGAATACCGGACGCAGACGGTACCCGGTGTGGGACCGGCCGACGCGCGCGTCGTGTTCATCGGCGAGGCTCCCGGTCGCTGGGAGGACGAGAAAGGAGAGCCGTTCGTAGGCGACGCCGGCACGTACTTGACGGAACTGCTCGAGAAGATCGGGCTGGATCGATCCAAGGTCTTCATCACCAACATCGTCAAGTGCCGGCCGCCGGATAACCGCAACCCGAAGACGCCGGAGATGGAGAACTGCGCCGCCTACCTCGAGCGCCAGCTCGCTCTGATCAAGCCCGATCTGGTGGTGCTGCTGGGGCGCGTGGCGCTGGAGCGCTTCTTCCCCAAGGAGAAGATCACTCAGGCCGCCGCCGTGCCACGGCGCCGAGCCGTGGGCAGCCGCGAAATCACATTCTTGCCGATGCTTCATCCGGCGTTCGGCATCCGCCGGCAGGACCTCAAGCCCGAAATCGAGAAGCAGTTCAGGAAGATCCGCGAGGTGCTGGACGAGCTGTAGCTTTGGCTGCCTCGCGCTTTCCCGCTCTGCTGCTGGCGCTTGTGGCGCTCGCCGCCTTCTCCGGGCGGCTCGCAGCGCAACAGCCTGATACCGCGGCCGCCGATACCGCCAGGCTGCCGGTCTACCGGCTCGAAGCGATCACCGTCACCGTCACCCGCTCGCCGGAACAGCTCGACCGTCTGCCCTACGCGGCGGGCCTCATCACGGCAAGCGTGATCCGTGGTCTCGAGCCCACGATATCGCTGGACGAGTCCTTACTGGCGATACCCGGCGTGATGGTGAACAACCGTCACAATTTCGCGCTGGGGAACCGGATCTCGATCCGCGGGTTTGGCAGCCGCTCGCAGTTCGGCGTCCGCGGCATCCGCGTCATCCAGGATGGAATCCCTCTGACGCTTCCGGACGGTCAGGCTCAGCTCAACAACGTCGACCTGGCCGCGGCCGGCCGCATCGAAGTCATCCGCGGACCGGCCTCATCTCTGTACGGCAACGCGTCCGGCGGCGTCATCTCGATCGAAACGGAGGATCCACCACCCACGGCATTCGCGCCCGACCTGAGAATCGTGGGCGGCGGATTCGGCAACGGGCGCTACTACCAGAAATACGATCTCAAGGCCGGCGGGCAAACGGGCGGTTTCGACTACGTCACCCACCTCGGTCATTTCCAGTCCGACGGCTATCGCCTGCACAGCGCAGCGGAATACTCGATTCTCAACACGCGCCTCCGCCAGCGACTCGATGACCGATCCAGCCTCACCGCTGTGGTCAACTACGTGAACGCGCCAACGGCCCAAAACCCCAGCTCACTGGGTGACTCGCTGGCACGTGCGAAACCGGACACGGCACGGGACCTGGCACTGTCGCCGGCGGAATGCCCGCCTGATCCCGGGTTCGGTGGGTGCCAGGACCTGGCTGAAAGCTTCAAGCAGGGACAGGCCGGGCTGACCTATCGGCGACTCATCACGAGCAACCAACAATTCTCGCTCATGGCCTATGGCCTGTTCCGCGATCTCTACAACCCGATCCCATTTACGCTGATCGAGCTAGAGCGCAAAGCCGCGGGCGGACGGATCGAGTATCGCTATGTGCCAACGGGCGGCAAGCTGTTGGGATTGACGTTGGGCGTCGACATCGATCACCAGGCGGACGATCGTTTGGAGTACCAGCGTGATGACACTGGAGTCGGCGATCTCACACTTAACCAAGATGAGCGCGTAACCTCCCTCGGGTTGTTCGCCCACTCTCGCTGGCAACTGGCAAGATCATGGGAACTCACGTTCGGCCTGCGCTACGACCGGGTTCGCTTTAAGGTCGATGATCGTCTTGTTACGGCCGAAGACCCTGACGACTCCGGTGCCATCACCCTGGAACCCGACACCGATCATCTCGGCGGAGCGCCGATCAGCCCGGTGATCGGCCTCAGCTATGCCCACGCAACCTGGCTCAACGCCTACGTCAACACTGGCAGCGCCTTTCAGACCCCGACGACCACCGAGCTGACTGACACTCTTGGTGGCTTCAACAGCAAGCTCGAGCCCGAGCAAGCCCTAAACCTGGAATTCGGTTTGAAAGGGACGATCGCTGGACGTCTGAGTTACAGCCTGGCAGCATTTCATGCCGATATCGAGAGCCAGTTGATCGGCTTCCAGGCGCCGGGCAGCGAGCGGAACTTCTTCCTCAACACCGGATCGAGTCGACACAGAGGTCTCGAGGCCAGTGTCTCGGCGCTGATCGCGGCGAACCTGACCCTATCCGGCGCTTACACTTACTCCGATTTCCAATTCGATGCTTTCCAAACGGACGAAGGTGATTTCGGAGGAAACGACGTGCCCGGCATTCCGACGCATCAATTTCACGGACGTCTGAGCTACTCGCATCGCTCAGGCCTATCGGCGATAGCCGCCTTGACTGCCGTGGACGGCTTCTTCGTGGACAACGCGAACACGGCTCGCAATGACGGGTATGCCGTTCTCGATCTCAGGGTGGGCTACCGCGGGATACTTGGCCAGCTCGGAATCGAACCGTTTCTGGGCGTCAACAACCTGCTCGACGTCCGCTACAACTCGTCGGTCGTCATCAACGCGGTCGGCGGCCGCTATTTCGAGCCCGCTCCCGGCCGCAATACGTTCGCAGGCCTGCGCTTGGCTCTCAGTAATGCCAAGAACAAACCCGCCGGGCCCAACTGAGCCGCGGCGGGCTGTCGCACTCTCTGACCCCAGGTTCCGCCTATTCGTACCTGAGAATCGCCAGCCCTGCATCGGTCGAGGCGCTGAGCTCGAGCTGCAGGTCCGAGTTGTTTCCCGCAGCATCAAGCTCGACGTAGAACGGACTGGATCCGGCTAAGAAGCGAGTGATGTTGGCCGAGCGGAAGCTCTGGAACGTCTCCTGGCGCGGCTGCAAAGCGTAGACCGGGCCGCCGCCGTCGTCGATCCGAATGATGCTGCGCAGCTGCCACTTCGGAACCTGATATCGCGCGGCCAAATTGGTGACGCTCTGGTCATCTGCCCACATCGCCACGGCCCAGTCCGCGAACAACCGGAAGAACGACTCGCCCGTTTGCGTCTCGACGTTTTGGAAGCCGTTCTCCGCCGCCTGCGTCAGGTTACGGAAGATGAGGTCACCGTACTGGTCGGCCACCCAACGGACGAACAACCACCAGGCCCCACGTTCGCCAAGCTTGCCCGTCCCACTCGTCGATGTGAGAGAAAACGAGTCCGGCGCCACCAGGTAACGGGCGGCGCGCCCGAAGTTGGCGGAATACAGATCGTCGGCCAAGTCAGGATCGCCACCGGCATCTACCAGGTCACCACCCAGTTCCTCCGCGGCGTGCGCCAGAGCTTCGCTCAACCACAGGGTCTCGAGGAACGGTAGGTTATTCTCGAAAACTTTGTAACGGAAGCTGATCATGTGCTGGGTCTCGTGGACCATTACCCCGGGCAGAAGCTCGATAACGCGCTGCCGCGTGCGGGCGTCGCTGAACTGGCCGTCGGGGTCCGGGACGAAGCCATAGAAGACCTCTCCGCCATTCGAGAAGCGACAGTCAGCGCAGCTTGGTGTGCTCGGCGAGAAAAGGTCGAGCCCGAAGAAGAAGCCGATGATCACGCCCGTGGCATCACGTGGGGTCAGCGCATTCACAGTCGGCGTGAGCAGGACGATTACTTTGGCGTTGCCATCGACATCGGTCGGCTCACCGAAGAAATCGACGTCGGCATCGTAAAGCCGCCGATCGTAGAGCTCTCCCAGAAAATCGAGATCCGCTTGCGACAAGCCGGATGCCGGCGCGGCGTTGTCGACATAGAGAAGCGTGTTCGCGCCAACAAACTTCAGAGTCGCCGTTATCCGATCGAAGTCCTCTTCGCCGAGATCGTCGGTCGCCTCGACGTCGTTGAGAACCCAGAACTGCCGTGTGTCACCCACGTCGGGAGCCGCGAACAACTGGGCACCCGTCGGCGGCCGAGCCGGCGGAACACCTTGTTGCACCAGTCGCTGTTCGATGGCGCGCAGGCGGCTGTGGAAGCTCCCCGCGTCCGCTGGCGCATGGGCATCGGCCGCACCGATGGCGACGCTGTTACCGCCAAGCGTGACCTGGAAATTGCCTGAGAGCTCGAACTGGGCGCTCAGGGCCACGAGCAGGTACTTCGCGTTGCCACCATCCGCCGGCAGCAACGCACAACTCACATCATCAGTGCCCTCAACCACCAAGACCTGGCCAACCTGGAAGGGATCGGCTGGAACCGAGACGCTTAGCTGCCGCGCTGCGGTCGTCAGCCCCCCGGCGCGGACGCGAACGTCGACAGCCGAACTGGTCGCGCTGCAAACACCGGCAGGAGCCGGAACCGTAGTGTTAAGGGTCGTCGTCGCCCCATCCACCCGGCTCACGATTTCACCCTCTACCCCATCGAACAGCACTTGCACCGACAGCGTCGCGGGAAGATCCCGGACCTGGACCGCGACCACATCCCCCGGATCTGCGCTGGCCGGGGTGACCGACTCGAGTACCGGGGCAGGCAGCACCGTCAAGTTGCCGAATGTCACAGACGGCAGACCGGTGACACTCGCTCTTACGCTCAGCGTCCCGGCCGTGCCGCCCAGGACCACGCGCGTGGCCGCTTCTCCTGCTTCGTCTGTTGCAACCGACCTGCGCGTCGAAGAGCCGCTGCCGCTGAGCACACTCCAGCTAACGGTCACACCCTGCTCCGCCGCTCCCGTATCCTTGCGCCGGACACGGACGACCAGCGGATCAGCGAGCAGCGTTCCTGCCAGACCGGTCTGGGCAGCGCCGGAGACGGCGCTCAGCTCATAGACATCGGGATCCAAGCCCGTGGGCCCGTCACCGCTGTCACTACACGCCGCGCTGAGCGCGACCGTGAGAGTCAGTGCCAGGTGTCCGGCGAACTTCCAGCGTCGCCCCAGTTTGTAGGCCTGCGCCATTCGAATCACCCTTTTACAGGTTTGGGTCTCACCGCCGGTGGACAGTTACTGCGCCGTGGCTCAGTTGATCAAATCCGGATGCACTCATTGGAAATGCCAACCGGTGAGAGCGTCAACGAATCGGGGGTCTAAAGTTATTCCGGCCTCCGACGCCGCGCCAGCCATGGCCGCCGGAAACCCTGAATTCCCGGGGGCTTGCAGCGGCACTCGCTGCCACGGCGCCCGTCAGTCAGCCTTGAGGTCGCTGCGTCTCGATATCGGTGAGATCGATGACCGGGCTGCCCAGCAGGCTGGAGCGGCCCGTTCTCACGCGTCCGACGACGGTGACAAACTCGAGCGGTTGCAGGCCTTCCGCCACCGGCAGAAGCTCGTCCGGGACCGCCAAGTATACGAATCCCGCATCGCCAGCCGGCCCTCTCGCATGGATGAAGGGCTCGCCCTCCTCGAAATCTGACCGCGCGCGCTCGGCGCGGCGCAGTGAGATCACCTGAACGCGCCAGCGGACCAGAGCGCCCTTGTAACGCCCCGGATCCGCCCGCAACTGGGCGGGTGTGACATCACCCGTGTCGTCGAGCTGCTGCGCCGAATCCAGCGCCGCCGGGCCATACACCCAACCGTCCACCCGGACCCGGATCCAGTCGCCCGTGCGGCCCAACACCTGCGCTTGGGCGCCCGGCCTGAACTGGGCGATGGTATCGCCGTCGGGCGTCGAGTGAACGGCCAGCGCCGTTGACGCACTGATCACCGGCGGCGGTCCTTCCCCGGCGGCGGCGGTGTCGCGCGCCGCGACCGCGCCAGGCGTCGCCGCGGCACCGCCAGGTTGGGTCGATTCCAGAGACGCCTTCCACAACCAGCCCCGTCTTTGCACCTGGACCCAGTTACCACTCGTCCCGGTGCGCTCCAGCAAACACCCTTCAAGCACGCGCGCTAAGATCCGGCCCTGGGGAGCGGCACGCAGGTTCTCCGAGCCATCCGCCCGCACGGACAAGTCGAATCCATCTCTGTTCGTGGCACCGACCGACGCGCCCCAGATCCAGCCTTGCAGCTCTACCTCGACCCAGTCGCCCTGCTCAGCCAGCACCTTAAGCTCCGTTCCGCGCAGCACCGTTGCGAGCTGGGTCCCGCGCGGATCCTTACGGAAGTTCTCTTCCGCAACCCGGACCCGCACCGTCGTCTGTGCAGGCAAAGCTACAGGCAAAATCAGCCAGGCTAATGGCAACCAGACCACAGCCGTGGCAAACCGTCTCATCCCAACGTTCATTTGTCTCCCCTCCCGGGCATCCGCCCCGAAACAGCTATCCCACGCCTAACGTCTCTCTCTGATCTTGTCAATTGTCCGCTCTGTTGCGCGCTGGATCCAACAGCTTAAACTCCCGTATGCATCGAACCACCCTGTTGCTCGTCGTCGCGGTAGTTATCGCCGCCGTCTCCGCCAGCCCATGCAAACTCTTCGGTCAGCGGATCAGCTCGCCCTACGAATTCGTCGAGTCGAAGCGCGACATCGGCCCGGTCATCGCCTACGTGGTCACCGACCGGGGCGCTGCGAACCTTGGACCGGAAAGCGGAATGCTCTACGGTGTGCAGGGCACGTTCCGGATCACCAACCCATTGAACATCGGCGGCCTCGTCGCCTATTTCCCGACCCAACGCCGGGTGATCGATCCGAGTGTCGAAGAGGGCGGTCCCGTCGAGGTCGGCAAGGCAGACCTCGACCTCGCTCTCATCGCCGGGCGTCTCACGCTCAACCTCACGGGCTCGCGCACCTGGAACAAACTCATGCCTTACGCCACAATCGGGCTGGGCATCGCCATCGACCTCACCAGTGATCCCGCCTGCGTTGTTGCGACCACCGACCCCCGCTGCCAAATCGAAGCGCGGGAACGTTTCGATTTCGGCAGCAGCCTGCTCGGCCAGATCGGCTTCGGGTCCGCCTGGTTACCGACCAGTCGCATCGGCGCCCGCTTCGAGCTACTAAACAGCATCTGGCGCCTGGAAACACCCATCGGATACTTCTCGGAGAACGTGGCGTTGGACCCCATCCCACCCGAAACGGACTGGACGAACAACCTCCAGCTGTCACTGGTCTTGTCCTATTGGTTCTGATCCGCCTGTCAGCTTGGCAGTCGAAGAGCCGGTGTCAAGCAGCGTCGGCCTTCTTGACAACACGATGCGCCACCCGCAACTTCCACAGCCTTAGCAAATTCTTTCTTGGTTGCTGGTTCGCAGTAGATCGCTGTTTGCCCGTTCCGAAAAAAGAAGAAGCTGTTGCATCACTTCCCCAACGCGCTGGAGGGCAATCATGAAATTACGGGCCGCTGCACTGATCATCGCATTTAGCGTCATCCTCGGTGGCTGCTACCATGCGACGATCACCACGGGGCTGACCCCGTCATCGACGACGATCGAAAAACCGTGGGCGACGTCATTCGTCTATGGAATCGTCCCACCCGCACCGATCGACGCCGCCAGCACCTGCCCGAACGGAGTCGCCAAGGTCGACACCCAGATCAGCTTCTTGAACGGCCTGGTCGGCGCCCTCACCCTGTCCATCTTCACACCTATGGACATCCGGGTGGTCTGCGCATCGTAAACTCTCGATACGCTTCGTTTGTCAGGCCGCTCCGATTGGCGGCGGCCTGACAAACGTCACAGGCAGTCCTCGCTCGCCTCAAACCTTTCATCGAACTCTCCTAGCACCGCGCCGTTGCCGTCCCTTATATTGACGCGCAGATCGTTAATCTGTCCGGGAGGCCTTCTCATGCAGCAACCCGAGCCACCGAGGCGCCGATCGTCGTTCCTGCGTCGCGCGCTGGGGGCAGCGACGTTCAGAATCGCTGCCTACGAAGAGGTCGAGCATGACAGGGACGCTACGGTTCAGGCGGCCGGCGTCGTTGGCCTCGTCGCAGCCGCTGCCGCGATCAGCAATCTGAACGCCGGCCCGCTCGCCCTCCTCGCCGGAGTGCTCGAAGCTTACGCGGGCTGGGCTTTGTGGTCCGGCACCTGCTATCTCGTAGGGGTAAAACTCTTCGATGGCACCGCCGATTGGGGCGAATTGCTGAGAACCATCGGCTTCGCGCAGACACCGGGCATCATCCTGGTCTTGACCGTGCTGCCATTTCTCGGAACAGCGCTGTATCTGGTTGTCTTAGCATGGATGATCGGCACCGTCCTTGTAGCTATCCGCCAGGCACTCGATTTCTCGAGCGGTCGGGCGCTTGCAACGGCGCTGGCCGGGTTTGTACCGTTCATGCTGGTAAAGACTGTGATCGAGCTCGTCTTTGACTTGACGCCTAAATTGCTGCCCTAGCGCGGCAGCTCGAGCCTCCGCGAATGTTCTACACCAAGCAAGCCGACGCCTACGTGATCCGCTTCGAGGATGGAGAGGTAGTTCCTGAACGTTTCAGGGAATTCCTGGTGGCGCGATCGATAGCAGGCGGCAGCTTCAGCGGAATCGGCGCGGTCAGCAAAGCCCGCATCGCGTACTTCAACGTCAGCAAGCGCGTATACGAAGACATCGAGCTGGACGAGCAGCTCGAGGTTCTGAGCTTTGAGGGCAACGTCGCGCTTCACGATGGGGAACCGCTGATTCACGCCCATGTTACGTTGGGACGGTGCGATGGTAGCGTCTTGGGTGGTCACCTGCGCACCGGAATCGTTTGTCCGACCCTCGAGGTCGTTTTGCGCGTGATCTCGGCACGGCTTGAACGTGCAGTGGAGCCGGAGTACGGACTTCCCGCACTGAAACTGGAGAATCGATTTTAGCCGCTATGTCGTTGACCAAAAACACGATCAGCATCATCAAGCAGGCAAAGACGATCGCCGTCGTCGGCTGCTCCCCGAAATCATACCGAGACAGCAATTCTGTAGCGCGCTACTTGATCGAGCATGGGTTCGGCGTCGTGCCGATCAACCCAAAACACGACATGATCCTCGGCGTACGGAGCTACCCCGACCTCCTCGCTGCCCGGGAGGCGGAGGGTCCGATCGACATAGTCGACATCTTCCGAGCCCCGGAACACGTGCTGCCCCATGTCGAGGAGGCCATCCAAGTACGGACCCGCCTGATCTGGATGCAGCTTGGCGTCGTTCACGAAGATGCTGCGCAGCTCGCCCGCCAAGCCGGTATCGAGGTCGTAATGAACGAATGTCTGAGGACCCAGCACAAAGAGCTCAGGCGCCAGCGACTTCTGTGAACGACTCGGCGCGGTCGGCCCCTATCGTTCTCGGTGTCTTGTTGGCAGGCGGCCGGAACCAACGCTACGGCGGCCTGCCCAAGGCGCTAGAGCCCGTGGGCGGCGAACTTATCGCTCGTAGGGCGATCAGGGCGCTGCGCGCCGTAACTCCCCGTGTCGTCCTCGTGGCTAACGATCCTGAGGCTTACCAAGTCCTGCAACTGGAGACTCGGCCCGACATCAAACCTGGACTCGGCGCCCTTGGGGGCATCCACACCGCCGTGGCTTGGGCCGAAGAGTTGGGTCTTAGCGGCGCTCTGGTTGCGGCCTGCGATATGCCGTTCCTGTCGGCCGGACTGTTGCGGCGGCTTCTGACCGAGGCGGCGCCAGCAGTGGTCGTGGCCCCGGCAAGCGAATCGCGCCGTGGCCTGGAACCGCTCTGCGCTTTCTACGGAACGGCCTGCCGCCGCGAGATCGCGGCCGCGCTCGATCGGGGAGACAGGCATGTGACTTCCTTCTTTGCCGAAGTCGAAGTGCGCAAAGTCCCGCTACCTGAAGTGGAGGCGTTCGGCAACCCGGAGCTGTTGTTCTTCAATGTGAACACACCCGAGGAACGACAGCGCGCCGAGGAAGCCGCACAAGGGCTCGACCCCTCATGATGACGCCGCCCGCCCATCGCGCCGCTCAACCCAGAGAACCCGACTGGCTTTCGGTCGATGAAGCCCTCGAGATCATTCTGTCTCACACCCGCCAGTTGGGCCGCGAAGCTGTTCCGTTGACTGAGGGGCTCGGCCGTGTTCTGGCGGAGGACGTCGAGTCAGAGGTCGACCATCCGGCATGGGACAACGCCGCTATGGACGGCTTTGCGGTCCGCTCGGCGGACGTGACGGGGGCGGGGCCGGAAGCACCAGCCGTGCTCAGGCTGATCGAGGAGGTCGCGGCCGGTTCTTTTCCAAAGCGCGTCGTCGGTCCGGGAGAGGCGACGCGCGTGATGACCGGGGCCCCGGTCCCGGAGGGTGCAGACGGCGTCACGCGTATCGAGTTCACCGAGCCCGGATCAGAACCCGGTACGATTAAGGTCTTACAAGCCAGCGATGCAGGTCGCAACATCCGCCAGGCTGGCGAAGATCTCCGCCACGGCGACCGGCCGCTGCAGGCCGGGACGTTGATCCGGCCCGCCGAGATCGGCGTGCTGGCCATGCTAGGGTGCCAGCAGCTTCCGGTCAGGCGACGGCCGTCCGTCGGCATCTTGTCCACCGGTGACGAGCTAGCCGACTTCGACGAGCTGGCCGCGGTGAAAGCCGGCCGCAAAATCATGAACTCCAACTCTTACGCGCTCTACGCCCAGGTCGTCGAATCGGGAGGCGACCCATCGCTGCTGGGCATCGCTCGTGACAACCGGGACAGTCTCAGATCACACCTTCAAGCCGCCGTCGGCTGCGACGCACTGATCACGTCGGCCGGGCTTGCCGTCGGCGATCACGATTATGTCAAAGAGATTCTCGACGAACTGGGCATGCGCTTCCTGTTCTACCGGGTAAAGATGCGCCCCGGTAGCCCTTTCACTTTCGGGCTGCTGGGCCAGATGCCCGTTTTTGCTTTGCCGGGAAACCCGGTCTCGGCGATGGTGACATTCGAGGTCCTCGTCCGACCGGCTCTCCGCAAAATGGTCGGACTAGCGCGCTACGATCGGCCGTGGCGGCGCGTCCGACTTGCCGAGCCCGTCAGCGTGAAAGGACGACTCACCCATTTCTACAGAGCCGTCTTGGAGCGGGACAACGGGGGCGGCTTTGCAGCGCGACTTACCGGGCCGCAGGGCTCGGGCATCCTGACCTCGATGGCGGACGCGGACGCGCTACTGCGCGTGCCACCTGACAGTCAGTTGCCCGCCGGAACCGAGCTCGACGCGATCATCCTACGAGAGAAATAGTCGGCGAGGCCCTACAGGCGTAGCATGAAACCGAGCCCCAACGAGAAGTCGGTTTCCAGCGACTTCGCTTCGAAACGGAGTTGGTCGGCCGGTGAGATAAAACGCACACGCAAATCGATCCGGAAGGCGCGACGCCGGGTCGAGCCAAACTCCAGACCCGCTCCGAGGATCCCCAACGGCTCAGAGAAAGAATCAATGTTGTGGAACTGATCGGCCGGATTGTCGGCGTCCGGGATCGCCTGGCGCACACCACCGCCCACGACAAAGTAACCCGGAATGCCAGCCTTGACCCTCAGCAGGAGTTCGCCGGCAAAGTGAAAAACGGTGAACTTCTCGGAACCGATATCTCTGACGCTTCCCGCCTCCAGCCTCTCCTGGAGGCGTGCAAAACTCCCGAGGATGCCAGCAGTCAGAGTGCCGGTAACTCGGTACTCCACGCGAGCCCCGACGGCGGGAGCGCCCCCGAAGGAAACACGGCGGCCGTCCGGTTCCGGCAGGGAACCTCGAGTGCCACGGAAGTCGAGCTCCACAAATGGGCCGACGGCCAGCCGGGGAATCGTGTCGGCCTCTTCAAACTGAGCCGGCAGTGGCCGCGCGAGCATCGCCAGCGCCGCTGCGACGGCAACGACGTATGCCACCCGCAACGGTCGTCTTGCCATCTCTCAGTCTCCCGATTGCGCCTTGCGGATCTCTTCTGTCAGCCGTGGAACGATCTGGAACAGGTCACCGACGATTCCGTAGTTGGCGATCTTAAAGATCGGCGCCTCGGCATCCTTGTTCACCGCCACGATGCAACGTGCCGTGCGCATTCCCGCCAAGTGCTGGATCGCACCGCTGATCCCGATGGCAAAGTAAAGCGGCGGCGCGACGACCTTGCCCGTCTGTCCAACTTGCTCCGAGTGGGGCCGCCATCCAGCGTCGACCACCGCGCGGCTGGCGCCCAAAGCGGTCCCGGGGCCAAGCGCGTCGGCAAGCTCCTCAAGCAACTTCCACTGTTCGGGGCCTTGCATCCCGCGTCCGCCCGACACGATGACCTCCGCCTCGGCGACATCCGGGCGCTCCTTCTTCTTGCCCGCCGCCATCTTCACACGGGTTCGCCGTGCCCCAGAGTCGAGGTCGATCCCCAGCTCGCTAACCTGTACTTCGCGCGGGCTCTCTTCCGCGGTCATCGCCCGCGGCCGCAAGCTGATCAGCGCCGGCTCCGACTTGAAACCAACCCGCACAAAAACCTTGCCCGCATAGGCCGGGCGAACGGCAGTGATGCGGCCGTCTGCGACGCTCAGTTCAGTCACATCGCTGGCCAACCCCGCTCCCAGTCGCGCTGCGACACGCGGCGCCAGGTCCTTCCCCATGGCGCTGGCAGGAAACAGCAGTGCCTTCGCTCCGTTCGCCTTCGCTGCGTCCGCCAGCAGCTGCGCGTAAGCTTCAGGTGCGTAATCGGCTAACTGTTCAGAGCCCGCAAACAAAACCTGATCGGCCCCATAACGCCCCAGCTTCTCGAGCTCGCCGGCAAGACCCGACGGGCCAAGCGCGATGGCCGTGACGTCCGCCCCTAACTCATCAGCCAGCCGACGCGCTGCGGTAACCGTTTCCAGCGTCGCCCCTCGTAAGGCGCCGCCCCTTTGCTCTGCAAATGCAAAAACGCTCATTTCTTATCCACTAAAGGACTTTGGCTTCTTCACGGAGCTTCTTTATCAAGAGGGGAACCGCGTCAGGCCCCTCGCCGACGATCTCGCCGGCCGTGCGCTCCGCTGGATTCATGACTTCGATCACTTCTAACCGCGACTCTGCATCGCCGACATCGATTTCTTCCAGCGGTTTCTTTTTTGCCATCATGATCCCCTTGAGACTCGCATAGCGGGGCTCGTTCAGACCCTTCTGTGCGGCGACAACCGCTGGGAGTTCAAACTCATAGGTCTCGTCACCGCCCTCCACTTCTCGTTTAGCCGTGACCTTACCATCCTCGACCTGCAACTCCACGACGACAGTTGCACAAGGAAGCCCCAGCAACTCGGCTACCATTGCCGGGACCTGCAAGTTGTCATCATCGATCGCTTGTTTGCCAAACAGGATGAGATCGTATTCCCGGGCCCGGATGCCTTCAGCCAACTTCTCGGCTGTGCCCAGGCCATCGATTGAGGGCTTACCTTTCAGCAGAACGGCCTGGTCCGCGCCCATGGCCAAAGCGGTCCGCAACGTCTCTTTCGACTCCTCGCCGCCCAGCGTCATCACCGTCACCGTCCCCTGCTTCGCCTCTTTGAGGCGCAGTGCCGCCTCCACGGCGTACTCGTCGTACGGGTTCAAAACAAACTTGACCCCGCGTGTGTCCACTGAGATGCCATCACCAGCCGCAGATATCCGGCTTTCCGAGTCGGGGACACGTTTGACACAGACTATTATGTTCATTTTCAGATATTTCGTTTCTTGATTCGTATAACGAGCAGCTCGGCAATATCAGTGTCGCTCCGCCTCGACCCGCTCGATTTCCGCCGTGCTCAGCCCGCAATAGCGATGCAATACCAGGTCAATCAGACGATCCGTCATATCCGCTGCCTTGGCACGATCGCTGGCGCTGCCCCTGATTCGCCCGGAACGCAGGTCAAGCAGCCGCGCGGAGAGCCATTCCATGAATGCAACCACCACGTCGCGGTGCGGCCCACCCTCACCCTGCTCGGTTGGGGCGTGGGACGTCACCAGGGCATCGACCAGAGCCAGCGTACCGGGAAAGACGAGAGCCACAACGGCACCGGAATCGGTAGACTCCTCGCCCGTCTCCTCTTCCCATGCCAACTCGTTTTCGTAAAGCTGTTGCGTCTCTTCCAGCAGGTGCTTGAACTGCACAGCAGGCGTGTGTTCGACCGGCGGATGGGGAGGCAGATCTCGAGCGACCAGTGCCGCAATCCGCACCAGTCGTGTCTCTATCTCTGCCGAGGCTCCCGAAATTTTCTTGTCGCCCATCTTTACACGTCAACGCTGCGGCCAAATTGCCTCCGCCCGCTCGTCCGCAACCTACGCCGACGTCGCGAACCAGAACAGGGGGCATAGTACGCGACTTCACCCGGACACTCTACATATCGCGAGCCTGCTTGCGGGGCAAGCGCGACCGACCGCTCGGCGCTCGGGGCGCGCTCACAAGTCCCGGACCAGGCAGCGTCGCAGCCAGTTCAGGTTACGACGATCCGCCCGGCCAGGTACATCTCCTTTAGGCGTTTCGATCAGCTTGGGCACGTCGCCGAAGCGAGTGTCGCTCATGATCGAGCGAAACGGAGCGGGGCCCAACGTGCCTTGGGCGATATGTTCGTGCCGGTCGACGCGACTGCCAAGCGGCACCTTTGAATCGTTGAGATGGAAAAGCCTGACGCTTTCCAGCCCGAGCGCACGATCCAGGTTATCCACCACGCCCTCGTAGTCGCCGGCCAGATCATAGCCGCCGGCATACAGGTGTGCGGTGTCAAGGCAAACACCCAAGCGCTGCTGAAAAGCTGGACCGATCTGCTCTAACAGCTCGGCCAGTTCCTCGAAGTTCCAGCCCAGGGCCGTACCCTGTCCCGCCGTTACCTCTACCAGCACGATCGTTGGACCTGCGTGGCGCTCGAGCGCCCGGGCGATCGCTGCGGCGTTGCGGCGCAGTCCGGCGCTGCGATCGCCATCGGTGGCATTGCCGGGGTGCGTTACGAGGAAGTCGAGGCCCAGCGCATGACAGCGATCCAGCTCCCGGCAAAACGAGCGGAAAGACCGCTCGCGCAAGCCGCGATCGGGGCTGGCCAGATTGATCAAGTAGGAATCGTGTGAGCCCGCGACCCTGATCCCATGAGCCTCGAGGGAGGCGCGGAATGCGGCCGCCGTCTCGGAGTCGATATCTCGCTCCGCCCAGCGGTTGACCTGTTTTGTGAAGATCTGGATGACGTTGGCACCGATCTCGGCGGCCCGGCCGGCGGCCAGTTCGATGCCGCCGGCGGTCGAAACATGGGCGCCAAGTAACGGTCGCCGGGTGGATCCGGTCTTCTTGCGGCTCAAAGCCGTTAGTTCGCCCGTCGCCTGCGCAGGTCCTCTATCCGCTTGGCCAGCTGCTCTTGCAACAGCATGAATCGCAGAGCCTGCCGCGGGGGAAGCACATCGAGTAATCGTCCTTGCTGCCAGCTGGAAAGCTCGACCTCCTGCTGCCTTGCCGCGAGAAGGGCATCGGCCAGTTGGTTGAACTCTGCTCCGGTGGTCTGCGGATTAGAAAGCGCCTCTCTGATCCGGCGTTGGAGCTGAAGCTGACTGCGCGCCAGCTCACTGCGCCGGGCCAGCGTCTCCTGCAGGACCACCTCCAGTCCGCTTCGCTGATCCGCCGTGAGGTTAAGCTCTGCCGTTGCGTGGTTCAGGAACATCTCGATCAGACGATCCTGCCCCTCCTGGCGGCGATCAGTTCGCCCGGACACCTGAGCGGCTGTGACGGAGCCGGTTCCGAAGAGCAGAACCAGTGTCAGCGCCGCGACCACTGTTTTCTTGGCCATCATGAGCGCCCAATTTCCGTGAACAGTTTCCGTAACTCCTCTTCGCTCAGGCCGGAAGCGTCGAACCCGGCTGGCATGAAGCGCGCTGCGCTTTCCCCTACTGTCCATAACGCGGCTTCGTCCTCGGGCAGTTCGGCAACTTCGCTGGCCAGCGCATCGATCCCGAAGCTGTCAGGCTCGACGACAGCCACCGGTCGCACCCACCAAACCGCCAGCAATACTAGCGCAATTAGTCCAGCCGCGAGGTACCAGCGACGTGTGCCCGTCGAGCCACGACTTTCCCGCTCCGTCGCCTCCATCACACCGTTCACAAAGACGTCCCAGCGATGCGGATCCGGTGCCGGCACCGGAGTCTGCTGCAGCAGGCTCACCGCGTTGGCGCGATTGCGACATTCGCCACAGCGCTCCAGGTGCTGACGGACCAACCGCTCGTCCGCGTCTGATAACCGGCCAGCCAGAAACTCGGGCAGCAAGTCAGCCACACGCGGACAGCTGTTCTGCTCATTCATGCGAGCGCCTCTCTCAACTTCTGGATACCATGGTGATAATTCACTCGCGCCGAGCCTTCGGAGCATCCAATGATCTCACCGATCTCTTTGAAGCTGAGCCCCTCATAGATCCGTAAGGTTACGGCGCCCCGCTGTTTTTCGGGAAGTGTCGCGAGCTCAGCCGCCGCGCGCGCGAAAGCTTCGGCGCGGGCCGCTTTTGCATCTGCGGGAGTGCGCAGATCGGGAAAGTCGGCGAGGACCTCGAGATGGACTTCGCCGCGGCGTCGTCGACGTCGGGCCGCCGAGCGCGCCGCGTTCAGCGTTATCGAAAACAGCCAGGTGCGAAATCTGCCGTCCCCCCGGTAGTTCTGCAAACCAGCGAAGGCACGCACAAATACGTCCTGGGCTACATCAAGCGCCTGGTCCGGATCGGCCAGCCAGCGGGCAGCGAATCGGTAGACCGCATCTCGGTGCAGCTGTACCAGCTGGCCGAATGCCGCCCGGTCTCCTTGCCGTGCCCGATCGATCAACCCGTTCTCGTCCATCCCTTGATTAGATGCAGCATCCAGCTGAGTCGTTAAAAACCCACCCGTCAGGGCGGGCCGGCGGTGCGGCTCTTGCTCCCGGGCCGGCCGCCCCCAATATACGGATGTGGAGGGGTGCACGGCGCCTGCGGCGCCCGGTGAAGGGAGGATGGCCATGAGAACAACAACTGCGGTGAAGGCGGCTTTGCTGTTTAGCGCCTTCTTTTTTGTGAGCGGGCAGCACGCCAACGCTCAAGTCGTTGCTGAACCGGCGTTGCTGACCGCCGGGATTCCCGAGGAAGAAACCCTCATCGTTTACGCCGGCCTGGCCGAGAACTCCTACGTGCTGGGCGGAATGATCCGCTTTCCCGTGGGCTTCGAGGTCGACGTCGGGGGACGTGCCGGTCTCTGGCTGGTCGATGACGAAGATGACACACCTTTCGCCGGCGTCGATGCACGCTACGGCCTGCTGGCCAGGCCACTGACCCCGGGCGGCGGCCAATTCAACCTCAGTTTCGATGTCGGGCTCGGCGTCAGCGATTCCCGCGCCACAGTCTGGAAGATCCCCCTCGGCTTCATCACGGGTTTCGGCTTCAGGTTGGCCGGCGGCGCTTCGGAGATCTTCATTCACCCGCGGGTCGATCTCGGTGTCAGCTCCGGGGAGGACAAGTTCGATGCCGCCCTGCTGCTCGACCTTGGGGGTGTCTTCGCTCTCGCTCCCTCCGCCGGCGCCGTGGTCGGGTTGCGCTTCGGCAAAGGGGTTTTTGGCGAGGGAAATCAAGCCGTGGTGACGCTGGGCGCCGTTTGGCGCATGTGAGGCTCGGCGCTAGATCGCTTTTACCTCGATACCCAACCCGTGCGGGTAGATGACCGAGCGCAGGCTATCGTCATGTGCCTTGGCCAACTTGAGCGCTTCACCCACGCCCTCCAGTCCAAAGCGATGCGTAATCAGGTCCTCCACGCCCAACTCGCCGCTGGCCAGCAAGCTCAGCGCCTCGCGCGTCTCCACCGGGCTGGCTGAATAGCTGTGAGTGATGGTCACCTCTCTGAAGTAGAGGTCGTGCGGGCGGTAGGCCACCGTAGCTTCCGGCGGCGTCGGCGTGAAGACGAGCACTGTCGCACCGGGAGCGGTGTGAGCCAGGCCATGCTCGATCGCCTCAACCGACCCCGGGCCCACGATGGTCTTCTCGGGACCCCAGTCCTGCGTCGCCTGTTTGATCGCTCCCGCGAAATCGGATTGGTTCGGATCTAGCGCGACGTCGGCCCCGGCAGCGAGCGCCAGTTCGCGCCGCACCGCTACAGGATCGCTGACCACGATCGGCTCGGCGCCAAAGTGACGCGCCAGGCGGACGTTGATCAGTCCCATCGGTCCAGCACCGATCACCCAGACGCTGTTTCCCGGTTCGACGTTCAACTTCGCGAACGCCCGCAGGCTGCAAGCGACCGGTTCGATGAACGCGGCGGTCTCATCGGAGATGGTGTCAGGCAGCTTGAGGACATCGAGCTGGACGATTTCCGCCGGCACCCTGACGAACTCCGCGAAGCCGCCGGGGTCGAGGCTGGTCTCGCGGAAGCGGCGGCACGACGTGTAGTAGCCCCGCTGGCAGGCCCGGCATTCCATGCAGGGCACGTGGTGGTGAAAGAAGACACGATCACCGACCTCGAAATCCGCGACCCCGGGTGTGACCTCGTGGACCTCGCCGACTGGCTCGTGCCCGAGCACGATCGGGACTTTGCGATTGACATACCAGTCCATGGCGTCGCTAGAGCAAACGCCGCACACCGTGACCCGAACCCGAATCTCGCCCGCCTGCAGCTCGGGAAGCGGCACGTCCTCGACCCTGACGTCATCGAAGGCATAGGCGCGCGCGGCGCGCATCAGCGGCCGGGATTGGCTCACGGCACGATCGCCAGCTTGACGGCCTCACGCCGCCGGACTCGTTCGAACGCCTCCTCGAGATCCTCGAGTGACAGACGATCGCTGACCAGTGGGTCGAGCTTCAGCGCGCCGGATTGGATCAGCTCCCAAGCCCGGCGGACGCTGGCGGGTGTGTAATGAAAGGCGCCCATCATCGCTATTTCGTCGTAGTGAGCGCGCTCCGTATCGAGTTTCACAATCGAGCCTGGTTCACACCCACCAAAAAACAAGACCGCGCCGCCACGGCGCACCAACCTGATCGCCTCCTCCCAAGCCTCGGGCCGACCCACACACTCGATGATCGTATCCGCGCCCACACCATCCGTTATCGCATCGAGCGCCGTTTTTACATCCGTGTCCCGCGCGTCGATCACGAAGTCGATCCCCAGCTGCCGGGCTACCTGCAGGCGTAGGGCGTTTCTACCGACCAATACCACGCGGCCCGCTCCCCGCAGTCGCGCGACCTGGACGAACAACAACGCCATTGGCCCGTCGCCCAGCAACACAACCGACCGGTCACCGGACAGCTGCAAACGGTCGGCTCCATGAACAACACACGCCAGCGGCTCGAGGAAAGCGGCCGCGGTGTCGGATACGCCATCGTTTATCTTAAACGCGTTCCGGTTGACGATGTGGCGCGGCAAGAGCAAGAAATCGGCGTAAGCGCCGATGGCCATCTGCTCGAACAGGTGCAGACAGAGGTTCTCTTCGAGCCGCGCGCAGAACGCGCAATCACCACAGGGCGCCGTCGGTGTCGCGACGATCCGGTCACCCGGTCGGAAGCTTTTGACCCCCGGGCCGACCGACTCGACGCTTCCCGCCCACTCATGCCCGAACGGACCCGGTACCTTGAGCCGCGGGTGACCTCGCTCGTAGGTCTTGAGATCGGTGCCGCAGGTCAGCGCGACCGCCACCCGTGCCAGAACTTCACCCTCCGCCGGCTCTGGCACGACCGTGTTCAAGAGCACCAGCTCTTTCGGGCGAAGCAGATGGAAGACACGCATTCCCGTGCCGCCCGCGTTCGGTCTGTCTGCAGCGTTACCCATGAGGGCCGGAAGCTAAGGGCCCGGGCCGTTGGTCGAAAGATCGAGTCGCCGACGTGGCCGGCAACCGCACTCGGGCGCCGGACTGTCAATCGAGAGTCTCCCTATTATCATAATTGGCCATGGCCCACATACCCGATGGCTTTCTGACGGCCAGCGTGGCCGCCGGCACGTTCGCCGCGGCAGCGGCACTGACCGCCTACGCTGCGCGCAAGACCCGGGACGGCCTCGATGACCGAGCCGCGCCAACGCTGGGGTTGGCCACAGCCGCCGTCTTCGCCGCACAGACGGTCAATTTCCCCGTGGCCGCCGGCACGAGCGGCCACTTGCTGGGAGGAACGCTGGTGGCGGTTCTCTTCGGCCCCTGGGCGGGATTCCTGGTCATGACCGCTGTGGTCATCGCTCAAGCGCTCATCTTCGCGGATGGCGGCCTGACCGCTTTGGGCGCCAACGTTCTGAACATTGCCGGCATGGGCGCTGTCGTCGGCTACGGCATTTACTATGCGCTCACCGAATTGACGGGTGCCGGCTCCCGCCGCCACGCTGTGGCTGCGGCCATCGCCACCTACTTCGCCACCGTGCTGACAGGGGCCGCGGCCGGGTTCGAGCTCGGGCTCAGCGGTATAGCCCCGACCCGGATCGCTCTGACTGCCATGGTGAGCTTTCACGCTTTACTTGGTTTGGCGGAGGCGCTGATCACGGGCCTGGTTGTATTCGCGCTGGCGCGCAAGCGACCCAACCTGCTGTTTGTCTCTGAGACTGCCCTGCCCCGTACCCTCGTACTGGTCGGGTTGGGAGCGGTGGCTTGCCTGGCGGGGTTGCTGTCATTGATCGCCTCGACGGCACCGGACGCGCTGGAGCGCGTGGCGATGGACCTCGGCTTTGCTGACGCTGGATCGAACTGGGAGGGCGCGCCCCTGGCAGCCTACCGCACCTGGCTCCCGGGCATCGCCGGAACGGTCACGGCGGTCGTTCTCGGCATCGCTCTACTCTTTGCCGGTGTTGCGGCGATGGCCCGTGCCCTCACGCGCCTCCGACAGCCGAGGGAGAGCTGATTGGGCTTCGCTCACCTGGACCGCTACGCCGGCCGGCACTCCTGGTTGAACCAGCGCACGACTCCGCAGCAACGGCTCTGGATCGCGCTGGCTGCCGCTTTCGCCGCCGGCCTCATGCCGCCGGGCGCCTGGCTGTCGCTCGCCGCCCTGGCAATTCTCGTCGCACTCGGCTTGCCCGCGGCCGATCTCCCGGGCCGCGTCCTGGCCCG
The DNA here is from genome assembly GCA_041617795.1 of Gemmatimonadota bacterium. Taxonomy (GTDB): domain Bacteria; phylum Gemmatimonadota; class Gemmatimonadetes; order Palauibacterales; family KS3-K002; genus JBFJOD01. Next base: position 26,961 of record JBFJOD010000019.1, read on the forward strand.
CCGCGTTGCCCGGGCGCTACCGTTTTTCTTGCTGCCCGCCCTCACCCTGCCCTTCAGCATTCCGGGGCCCGTGCTGGCCGAGATCGGTCCCTTCAACCTCAGCGGCCCGGGAACGCTGCGGGCCGCCGAGATTATCCTGCGCGCGACCCTGGCGGTCTCGGCGGTCACCATCGTCATCTCGACGACGCGGGTGACCGACCTGCTCAGCGCCCTCGACACCTTGCCACTCCCAAACCTGGTGACCAGTTCCCTCGCGCTGGGTTATCGCTACGTTTACCTGCTGAACGACGAGTTGGACCGCACCGGGCGGGCGCTGCGCAGCCGGGCGGGCCGCGCCGGCAAGCTCCGGCTCTGGCGCGCCCGGGCGGCCACGCTGGCGCACATGTTCCTCCGCGCCCATGACCGGGGGACCCGAATTCATGCCGCTATGCTCAGCCGCGGCTACCAGCATCGCCTTCCCACTCTTCGACCACCAGCGAACCTGACCGCCACTTGGAGCCTCACCATCGTCGCGGTCATCGCGCTGGTCTGGCTCGCCGGCCTAATCGAGGTGTCGACATGACCCAGGGCGATCGGATGGCGGCCTTCGCTATCGAGATCGACGCATTGAGCTACAGCTATCCCGGCACCCGTCTGCCCGCTCTCTCCGAGGTCACGTTGAGCATCGCGGCCGGCGAGCACGTGGCCGTGATCGGGCCCAACGGCGCGGGAAAGAGTAGTCTGCTGCTCCACCTGAACGGGATACTCGAGCCCGCCTCCGGCTCGATCGCCATCGGTGATTTGCCGGTATCGCGCGAGAACCTGCCGGAAATTCGCAGCCGGGTCGGCCTCGTCTTCCAAGACGCGGATGACCAGCTGTTCATGCCGACGCTGCTCGAGGACGTGGCGTTCGGCCCGCTCTGTCAGGGAATGGCCCGGGAAGAGGCCGAGGCTCGCGCGCGTCAGGCTTTGGAGAGTGTCGGGTTGGGCGCCGTCGATGCGGGTCGCGCCGCCCACCACCTGAGCGGTGGCGAAAAGCGGCGGGCCGCGCTGGCGACGGTGCTCAGTATGGAACCCGGCATCCTGGCGCTCGACGAACCGAGCGCCGCGCTCGACGGCCGCGGGCGCCGGATGGTCGCCGAGATCCTGAGGGAACGCCGGCAGACCCTCCTGCTGGTCACCCATGATGTCGAGTTCGCGGCCGCCGTCTGCCAGCGGCTGGTGTTGCTGGACGAGGGCCGCGTGATCGCCGACCGGCCCACGGACGATCTGCTGGCCGACACCGGGCTGCTGAGCCAGCACGGGCTCGAGCTGGCGCACTGGCTGCACGCCGACCCCCGCTGACATCGCCACCACCACAAACAAATCGCCCCCGCCGGCAAGCCGGCGAGGGCGATCCGTTTCAAGCTAAAGAGATAGCTCTAGTTCGTCATCACGGAGATGCCGAAGGTCCCCAAGATGTTGATGGAGGCCGGCAGGCCATCGTCTTCGCTCTTCAACAGATAAACGCCACGGGCGCCGAGGCGCACCATGATCTGCTCGCTGATCAGCGGAACGCGATAGCCCACGCCACCGCCGAAGCCGAACTGCGAGAACGTCTCAGAGTCGAAGGTCCCACCTGGGTCGATCCTGTTGAGCACCAGGATACCACCGCCATGCACAAACAGATTGCTGGGCATGTTGTAGAGGATGTCGACCCCGCCATTCAGGCTGGTCAGACCGCCGCCATCATCACCGATGGTCACAAACGAAACACCAATCGACGGCTCGACCGAGATGTTCTCGTTCACGAAGAAACCAAAACGCCAGAACGAGAACGGCAGGTCGAAGCTGATGTCGGTACGACTCTCGCTGAGAACGGCATCGCCAACCTTGAACTCCTGGATCAGCTGGATCGCGAGGGCGTTGTCGACGCCGATCTCGATCGCGTTCTGCGCGGACGCCGGGGTCCCGACGAACGCAAGAGCAACAGCACTCATTAAGGCTACACGCTTAAACATCTGTCCTCCCATCCCCTTAAAGTTCACGAGTTAATGTCTGAGGCTTTCAGTCCCTTACCCCAGTCTCCACAAATCACTCAACCACTGCCTACACGGATCCGTACTGCCGTTGAAAGAATCCCGGGGCTGCTGGCTGGTTGTGGACTGGCTCGAAAATGGGCCCTTCGTGCTACGGCGTCAAGAAGAAACGTCTGTTTGTATGAACGGGACATTTCGCCCCGGCCGCGGCCACGGCGCACCCTCAACTCTCAGATGGAAAAAGGGCGCGACCCGCGTCGCGCCCTCAAGTCCTCGCTCCACCGAGAACCGCCCTTACGGCCCGATACCGAACACCAGTCCGGCTGTCAGGATGACATCCGCCTGGAGCTTGGAATCGAACTCGACCTGGCCCAACTCATCGTCGTCAACGGTGATTTGCGCGGAATAGAGCAATGCGTTTCCATCGACCCGGATGCCGAAGATACCCGGCAGCTTGACCCGCGCACCCGCGCCGATCACTCCCCCGATGTCGGTCTTGCCGTCTGCGTTGAGCGCGTCATAAGCGTCGCCGCCGCGACCGATCATTGCCACACCACCGTTGATGTGAAAGGAGACGGGCGCAAGTGGCACGCCAAAACGGAAGGCGAGCCGCGCATCGGCCGTCCAGACGTAGGCGCTGGTATCACTGACCTCCGTCCCAGTCGTCGCTTCCGCGTCGCTGAAGGCGTACATCACGTTGCCCTCGACCCCGATTCCGCCCAGCCACAACGACAGGCGGCCGCCCAGTGCCAGAGCCTCTTTCTGGCTGCCAACGATCTTTGTGTCGCCGAGACCGGGAACGGCGACTGTCTGATCGATGACGTCCTGGACCGGTAGGTAGACTCCCAGGTACGGCTCGAACTCCAGGCCGGGCAGCTGAGCCATAGCCGGGGCCGCACCTGCGAACGCGAACACCAGTACGAGCCCGAACAACTTTCTGATCATAAGCGTTGCCTCCAAGGCTTGCTGAAACACACGGACAGAAAAGAGACGGTCAGCCAATCACATATGGTCAGGGGTGGGCGGCGTCGATCGACGCTCGGCCAAAAGATAACCTGAGGCAGGAAATCCGCCAATGCCGGCGACGTCAACTCCGCTCGCTTAGCTGAGCAGCGCGCTCAAACGCCTTTGTAGTTCGTCGCGGACATGGCTGAACGATGCGAGGACTTCCGAGTCGCTTCCTGCCGCTGCCGCGGGATCGGGAAGTGGCCAGTGAACGCGGCGCGCCTCACCCAGCCAAACCGGGCACACCTCTTCCGCACAGAGCGTGATCACGGCATCCACCTCGGGCCCGGCGGCCCCACGAATTTCATCTACTCCCTTCGAGCGCTGGCCCGACGCGTCGATGCCGATCTCCTTTAGCGCTCGAATCGCGAACGGGTTTACCTGCGACGGTGCCGAACCGGCGGACGAGATCATCACGCCGTCCGGTACCAGGCTACGGGCAATTCCCTCCGCCATCTGACTGCGCGCCGAGTTTGCGACGCAGAGAAACAACAGGTGGCGGGGCGCGAGCGCGCGGAGGATGCGCGCCTCGAGCAGCCATTCCGCTGGCACGCCTGCGCCGTCCTCATAGCGGCGGCAGGCGTAGGCCGGCGGCCCGGCTGCGGGCCCAGCCAAATCCTCGCCGTTGATGCGTACTGTCGGCGAGCCGGGGAAGTCCCGACGCTCCGCCTCCGCGCGGTTGCCGACAACAGTGCGGACGATCTCAGCCTCGGGGACGAGGCGGTCGATGGTGCGACGCAGCAACTTCTCCGCCGTCTGGGCGTGAGGACAATCCGCGGTGACCAGCAGCTCGACCTTGGGGTCCATTCCCTACTCACCTCTCCGTGCCAAAGCGGGAGTTGGCTCCGGCCCGCGGAACAAGCGGCGTCGCGCCCAAAGCGCGACCTGGACGAGACCGATCATCACCGGTACCTCCACCAACGGCCCGATGACCGTCGCGAATGCCGGCTGCGAAGCGATCCCAAACACCGCAATCGCCACCGCGATCGCCAGCTCGAAGTCGTTGCTGGCCGCCGTGAGCGCCACCGTCGTCGTCTCCGGGTACTCACCCTTCAGCAGCCGGGCGCCGAAGAACGTGATCACGAACATCGCGACGAAGTAGATCGTCAGCGGAATCGCGATCCGCAGCACATCATACGGAAGCTGCACGATCAGCTCGCCCTGCAGGGAGAACATGACAACGACGGTGAACAGCAGCGCCGCCAGCGTGATCGGGCTAATACGTGGGATGAACACGCTCTCGTACCACTGCGTTCCTCTCAGCCTCAAAAGTGCGAAGCGAGTGATCAGACCGGCAAGGAACGGGATGCCCAAGTAGATGAACACCGTCCGCGCGATCTCTCCCACACTCACCTGCATCTCGGCTCCCTGAAACCCGAACAGCGGGGGCAGATAAGTGATGAAGACCCAGGCGTAAAACCCATAGAACAGCACTTGGAAGACGGCGTTCGCCGCAACAAGTCCCGCCGCCAGATCATGGTCCCCCTCCGCCAGATCGTTCCAAACCAACACCATGGCGATGCAACGGGCGAGGCCCACCAAGATGAGGCCCACGGCATAGCCCGGCAGATCTCGCAGTAGCAGCACCGCCAGTAAGAACATTACCAGCGGCCCAACGATCCAGTTTTGGAACAGCGATAGAGCGAGAATCCGTTTGTGCTGTAAGACGACCCAGAACTTCTCGTAACGGACCTTGGCCAGCGGCGGGTACATCATCAAGATGAGGCCGATGGCGATGGGTATCGATGTGGTGCCGATCTGGGTCGCGCGGTTCAGCGCTTCCACCGGCGCAGGCCACAGGTAGCCGATGGCAATTCCCAGTGCCATGGCAGCGAAGATCCAGACCGTCAGATAGCGGTCGAGGAATGACAGCCGCCGAGCGACGGAAGCGCTTGCGGTCGTCATTGTACTTGCGCCGACCGAGGCGTCGAAGCCTCCGCTTCAGCCGCCGACGGATGGCAGCGTTCTGCTCGCATGGTCTCTAACTCGGGAGAGATGTCCGGCAGCTCGATGTCGCTGAGGAGGCCGCGTAGCGCTGTCAGCAGGGACCGCTGTTGCTCCGATCCTGCTTCTGCGACGCGATAGTAGACCCAGAGACCTTCGCGCCGGTCTTCGACAACTCCCGCATTGAGCAGATAGCGCAGGTGACGGGAGGCCCTGGACTGGGAGATCTCCAGGAATCGCTCCACCTCGCAGACACAGAGCTCGCCGTGGCGGAACATCAGGGCGAGGATCCGGAGCCGGGTATCCTCGGAGAGCGCTTTGAACTGGGCGGCCAACTGGGACATGGTCATATATGCGTATAAGCGCATACACAGTAGCGCCGCCAC